>JAMOOT010000018.1 GCA_027065215.1 Candidatus Omnitrophota bacterium
ACTACGGCAAAAAATATCCCAACCACCTTATACTGCTGTTTAAGGTAAGCAGTAGCGCCTTCTCTTACATAGCGAGCAATTTCCTTCATCTTATCGTTGCCTTCTGGTGCCCTTAACACCTTCCAAGCCAGGAATCCAGCGAACACCAAGGCCAAGATGGAACCCACTGGCGCTAACCAAACTAAACCAAGATCTCCCATACGACACCTCCTTAAGTTAAGATCGCTTCAATTATTAGCCTACTAAAACCACATCCTCTCTATCAGAACCTACTGAAACCATACTTATCTTGGCGCCAACAAATTCAGAGATAAAGCCAAGATACTCCTTTGCTTCCTTAGGCAAGTCCACAAATCTACGAATCTTAGAAGTATCGCACATCCACCCTTTAAACTCTTTATAGACCGGAATTACCGAGGAAAACACCTTTATATCAAAAGGATAAGAACTTAATTCTTGCCCATTATACTCGTAACCGACACAAACTTTTATGGTCTCCAACTTATCCAAGACATCTAATTTAGTTATCACCAAATCCTCTACACCATTTATCCTTACCGCATACCTAACAAGGACAGCATCAAACCAACCACAACGCCTTGGCCGTCCAGTAGTGGTTCCAAATTCCCCACCCCATTCTCTTACTTTATCTCCCATCTCATCTCTAAATTCCGTCGGAAACGGGCCTTCACCAACCCGTGTGGTATAGGCTTTAGCCACCCCTACCACTTTATCTAACGCCTTAGGAGGCAACCCTGTCCCAGAAAATATTCCGCCTACTGAGGCATTGGAAGAAGTAACATAAGGATATGTCCCAAAATCCACGTCTAACATAACCCCCTGGGCACCCTCAAAGAGGATGGATTTACCCTCCTGCCATAGATTATGCAAAAGGGTAATGGTATCAGTAACAAAAGGGGCCACTTTTTGAGCATACGAAAGATATTCCTTAGCAATCTCTTCCTCTGAAAACCCATCATATCCAAACACTTGTCTATAAATGCTGTTTTTTTCTCTAATACTATCAGCCAGTTTGGAAAGAAACAAATCCGGATTCAACAAATCTCCTACCCGAATTCCACTCCTGGCGTACTTGTCCATATAACAAGGACCGATCCCCCGACCAGTAGTCCCTATACGATTGCTTCTCAATCTCTCTCTAAAACCATCTAATTTGCGATGATAAGGGAAGATAACATGGGCATTCTCTGCTATCTTTAGATTTTTGGGAGATAACTCCACTCCTTGAGATCTAAGTTCATCTATCTCATGAAGTAAGGCCAATGGATCGATAACCATACCATTTCCCATTACACAGATCTTCCCGGGATGGAGAATACCAGAAGGAACTAAATGGAAGGCATATTTAACGCCATTTTTAACTACCGTATGGCCGGCGTTATTCCCTCCTTGATACCTAACTATAACATCGACTCCAGCGGAGAGAATATCTATAATCTTGCCTTTCCCCTCATCTCCCCACTGAAGCCCAACGACAGCGATATTCATATTTTATTTCCTTACGTAAAAATAGAGAAAATAAACCAAATGGGCAGGGGAGGGTTCGAACCTCCGAAGGGCAAAGCCCGCCAGATTTACAGTCTGGTGCGTTTGTCCACTCCGCCACCTGCCCAACAAAAAACGCCACACTTAGGCGATATTGTATAGCAGTCCAGATTAAAAGTCAAATTGTCAATAAATATGCTAACCAAAAATCGCCATACACCTCCATTTTTAAGATAACATACCATTGTAATAAACTGAAGCAACCAACAGTGAGTTTAATTTTCCGAAATAGTGAAGCAAAAAACGATAAATAATCTATACCTACTCCCTCTTCTATCTCTTATATAGGACCTGATTGGACCATACAACGATCATATTCTCAGATCATCATTTAACGACCAATTTTTTTATATGAGTCTATAAAAACAAAATTTCATTTGGATCGAATTAAAACATACCATAAAATGGTAGTATGGTGCGGTAATTGTTTTAAAAAAGGGGGGGCTGATGTCTTTTCGTGATCTAACTATTCGTAACAAACTGTTTTTGTTGATGTCCAGCCTAATACTTATTGTAATCGTGTTTATGTCCCAAATTTACATAAGCCAAAAGAATCAAATTATGTTTCAAAAAGAAACAAAACTAAAAGCAACAACAGAAATCGCATTAAAAATACTTGAACGGTATTACAACTTTTATAGAAACGGGATACTTAGTGAAAAAGACGCACAAGAGAAAGCCAAAAATATAATAGCAGACCTTAGGTTTGAAGGAACGAAATATTTCTTTATAATAGATACAACCCATCCCTACCCCAAGATGATAATGCACCCTATAAAGCCCGCGCTAAATGGTAAGATAATGGATAACTCCAAATTTAATTGTGCCACCAAAATGAAAGAAGGGGGTAAACATGGTTGGATAAAATTAAATAAAAAAAGTTTTTTTACTGCAATGGTTAATATGTGTGAAAAATCTGGAGAAGGATATATAGTATATCTTTGGCCTAAGCCTTTAAAAGGGGGCGGAGTTACAAAACAAGCCTATCCTAAACTGAGTTATGTTACTTTATTCGAACCTTGGAATTGGATTATTGGAACAGGCATGTATATAGATGATGTACATGCTGAAATTTGGTCGTTTTTGGCAAAAACTATTAAACAAGGTTTATTAATCCTGATATTGTTATCCATTCTACCAATAACAATTGTTATTTTGGTTTCCAAAGATATTACCGATTCTGTTGCTAAACTAAAGTGGGGAATAGAAAAAATAGCCCAAGGAGACTTTTCTATAAAATTAGATTTAAATAAAAAGGATGAAATAGGTGAGATAGCGGAACAAATAAAAAAATTACAATCTGTTCTTCAGAACGATTTTGGGAAGATCCTCACCTATAGTGACCGCTTAACTTCTAATGGAGAAAATATGGTGAAATTGTCAAACTCGTTGATGAATCTTGCTCAACAAAATGTTGAAACCAGTACAACTGTATCTTCTGCCACAACTGAATTAAGCTACAGTATAACCGAAGTTAAAGGTCATGTAGACAATATTTATGAAGAAGCCAAAGATGCTAGCAAAAATGTAAAAGAAGGAGAAGAAGTTATAGAAACAGTATTCAAATACATCGGAGAAACAAACGTCACCATAGAAGAAACATCCCATAAGATAAAGGAATTGTACGAATTCTCCAACGAGATAGGGAATATAGCAACCATCATTAGAGAAATAGCCAAGCAAACTAATCTTTTAGCCTTAAATGCAAGTATAGAGGCTGCACGAGCAGGCGAGGCCGGAAAAGGCTTTACAGTGGTAGCCAAAGAAATAGAAGATCTTGCAAGACGAACGGCTGAATTTACCTCAAAAATAGAAGGAACTATTCAAAACACCTTAAAAGGGATAGAAGAAATAGTTCAAATAATACAAGAAATAAATGAAAAAGGCGAAAAAAACATAAAGGAAACAGAAAAAGCAGAAAAAAGTCTGACAAGTATAGTAAATGGTATGGAAAGGCTACATACTATGATAGAAAGTATTTCTATTGCAATTAGCCAAATGGTAGAGGCTGTTGATACAATAAATAGAGATATGGAAAAGATGTCTTCTAATACTAAGGAATTAGAAACAAACTCACAAAATGTGGAATGTGTAGCAGAAGATTTACAAGGTATTGCCCAAGAGATGCGAAATATGTTAAATAAATTTCGGTTATAATTCCTTTAAAAGAAACATCTTCTATTTGGAATTTTATCTTTAGTATCTTGGGAGTAACGGGTATTCGTACATAAATGCATATTTCACATAGCCTCATTACGTTGAAAGACACTCTTTGAAATTATTTCTCGATGTAATGACCTTGTTTTTCAGGGTGTTAAGATGGGACGGTCATTTAAATACAGACTTTCTAACCTGTGCAGCCCTAATTCTGGCAATTTCAGAAAGATTTCAAGAAACTTGCGGAGTTCAAAAAGATGTATCCAGTGGCAATGGCCAAGGAATCACTGACATCCAAAGGATAACGGGCAATATCATCTGATAGTCGGTAGATTTGAATTAACACCCCTCTTACCTGCTCCTTCGAGGCGTTACCCCTCCCAGTAATAGCCTTTTTCACCCGAGCCGGGGATATGGTCTTTATACTACATCCACTAAATTGAGCCGCGAGAAACAAGACTGCCCTGGCATGGCCCATAAGCACAGATGTGTAAGGATACTTCCGGTTCGAATATATATCCTCAAAAACAACCAATGCCCCTCTGAATTGAGAGAACAGGTCCAACGCTGATTCATATAGATAAGATA
>JAMOOT010000019.1 GCA_027065215.1 Candidatus Omnitrophota bacterium
CGTCACTCCCATTGGCAATTCATAAACCCCGGGTCGATTGACTGAACCAGATAATGCAAATAACTTTATCCCCGGAGACTCAGGGGAGCCAATCTTAGAATACCAATCACCACCACGCATTACAATCAACGGTACATTTGCCAATGTCTCTACATTGTTCACCAAAGTTGGTTTCCCTAAGAAACCCTTTTGGGCTGGGAATGGAGGTTTTCCCCTGGCCCAAGCAGGTTTACCTTCCATAGACTCTAACAAAGCCGTCTCTTCTCCTGACATATACGAACCAGATCCACGATAAATCTTTACATCAAAAGAAAAATCACTACCCAAGACCTTTTTCCCCAAAATTCCCTTTGAATAGGCCTCCTTTAACCTATCTACTATATGTTCATATACATCCTTGAACTCCCCTCTTAAGAATATGAATCCCTTCTCCGCTCCAACCGTATACCCAGCAATAATCAATCCCTCCAGAACCAGATCAAAATTCTTCATCAATAAGACTCTATCTTTAAATGTCCCCGGTTCACTTTCATCCGCATTTACAACCACAAACTTTGGTCTTTCAGAGGCATCTTTAACAAAACTCCATTTTTTCGCAGTAGGGAATCCAGCTCCACCTCTTCCCCTAAGTTTGGACTTCTCTAATTCAGACAAAATATCATCCGGCGAAAGTTTCAAGGCCTTCTTAAGACCATCATATTTACTAACTTCAGGATTTAACAAAAGAGACTCCATAGTACCTACCTCCCCTAAAGAGTATCACTTCTCCTTTAACTCCCTAACAATCTCCCTGGCCTTCTCTGGTGTCAGCCCAGTATAGACCTTATCATTTATCATCATTGCCGGAGATTCATCACATCGTCCCAGACAACTAACCTTCTCAACAAAGAATCTTCCGTCTCTGGATAAACCACTGGAGTCGATATCCAACTCAGTCACTATTGCCTCATAAATCTTATTTCCCCCATTGACTGCACAACTGATAGAGCCACAAACCCGAATCTCGTAATCTGCCCGTTTCCCAATCCACAACAACTCATAGAACGTTACCGTCTTGTAGATCTCAATAAGTGGGATACCCAATTGTTCAGAAACCACCCAAGCATCTTCCTTTGCAATAAACCCTTTCTCCTCTTGGATACGCTGGAGAATCGGAAGTAAAGACTCAGATCCTGAACCATATTCTTGAACCAACTCCTGAATCAGCCCCTTTACATCTACCGCCACATCACACCTCCTCGTTACCACCTCTAATCTGTGATTATTATCACAAATTTGTTCTATATTATACCACGCATCAATTAACCGGTTAAATTAAATTTCCTTACCCCCTACTCACATTCTCAGATAATTTCCTTTTCATCCGACAAACAGAACAAAATCTATCTGCTGTGGTAGGATATCCACACTCGCGACATGGTTGAATATCCTCCTTATTGAAGGAACTAAAATTTATCTTCTTCTTAAACGAATAAAACCCCTTCAAAAATCGATTGATCGTTCCAGGGCTATCCTCCTCTAATTGCAACAAACGTAGTTTGACCCTCCTACTCTTAGCCCCACTCGACAACGGACAAGGAAGATCAAGATAATCTATTCCCTTAAAAAAGCAATATATAGCGGTCTCTCTTTCGGTTATAAAGGCTAAAGGCTTGGCCTTTTTTGTCAACCCTTGCTCTTCAGGCAATACCGGCAACTGACGAAACAAATACTCTTCTTTCCACTGCAACACATTGGAAAACAAAACGGTCGCCTCATCAAACATTGTGTGTCCGGTACATAACACGTCAGCCTCTATTGATCGGGCAAAACGATTCATATAGTACCTCTTTAGTGTCCCACAAAACGAGCATGCAGGCCGACGCATAATCTCACTAATCTGAACCAATGAATAACCAAAAACACTTCTTAATTCTTCGACGTGGACAGGAATAGAAAACTTTTCTCCAAACCTTATTACTGTCTCTCTTGCAAACGCGCTTCCTTCTGGGATTCCAAGGTCCAAAAAATACCCTATCACACTATACCCAAGATCCTTTAACGCCAACGCCAACGCCAAACTATCCTTCCCTCCTGAAACAGCCACCACGACCTTGTCTTCAAGACCAAACATCTTATATTTTTCTATGGTTTCCCTGATGCGTTTGTGAAAAAAGGAAATAAAATGGTCTCGACACAGCGGAAGGTTATACATCCGAAGGAAGACCTCTACCGACCCAGTCCTGCAAAATCTACATCGCATAGTGAAAATTATTTATATTCAAGTCTCCAACCGAGAAGGGTAAAGTAACTTTTTTCACCCCCTTGATAACACCCTTTTAATCTCCCAATCCACATCATCCCTTATCTTCGGATTTACCAAGAGTCGGTGGGTCTGTCTATCAATGCAAATGTATTCTTCAAAAAGCAATCCCAACTCCTTTGTTAATTCCTGCAGTTTTTTCCCAACCCAATTCGGCCTAAATATATCTTGTCCCTCAAACAAAATCCTACCCATCAGAATCTAATTTTGACTCCAGATACCCATCCCTCGTGGTTTACTCCCTTATTAGGTTTATCCAAATCTGCATTGGAAAAATGCCTAACTCTATAACCAACCAAGACCGAACATTTCTTATTAACCTTTATCTGCAATCCAATACCGGCATAAGAGAAAAAATTGGCCTGACTGCCCTGCTCATAGGTGTGCTGCGTGGTATAACCAGGACCTGTTCCACCCTTCAGATAAGGAGAAATCTTGCCTTCACCAAAAGGAAACCACATTAAGGCTACATTAAACACCGCCTCAACATTTGAGTCTGGACTGAGTACAGGATTGATAGATAACTCCAGTTCCCCATTCAACTTACCCGGGATATCCCAATTCAAGTGCCTTTCTATCCAGTTATTTAATCCCCAACCCAAGGAAAACTCCAATGGGATAATCTCGTAATCGTCCTTTCTCTCAAGATCATCTTCGACCATATAGCCTGTCATAAAGGTGAAATAATCTGGCCGGCTCCATACACGAGCCCATACATCAGAGGCACCAGGACCCAAAATAGAAAAAGAGAATACGGTCAACAACAGAAAAAATCTTGTTTTTTTCATCTCTTCCCTCCCATTTGATAACTATCATAGGCCATTTCCTCTCTAATCTCAAGTTGTTTGCGGGATTTCACCTCTATAACATTTACCTCTGGGTGCATCCTTGTCCGCCAAAGGTATAATGCTGAAAAATAAGCCTGTCGGTGGAGTAAAGATCTCAATTCGTATAAATAGTAAAGCGCATACTCCACCTTTTTTACCAATCTTCTCCCCTTACGTTTCAGGACCGTACTTAAGAAATCAATCATAAACGGTAAAGCCTGACCATATTTACTCCAACGATCAGCATTAAACGTCAACAGTTCAAATAAGAGTTTTGAACCCTCTGCCCTATTGAATCTATCCTCATCAGAATGATACAAGATATCTCCCACATCTAACTCAAAATACGAAGATAACAGGCCTAATAATCCACACTGGTTAAGATAATAAAATATCTCCCACAATGAGAAATTACCCTCTGTATCACCTTTTAATCTTGTAAGTTGCATCCTAAGGGTCTCTGATAATCTCATAGACTTAGAACATATAATACGCCTTATCAAACCATCCCTATCTCTCACTCGCTCCAAAACTGCCACTGCTATCCCTTCTAATAACTCACCTTTATCCATTGGCCCAATCAACAACCTTCCTAATCTATTGCGGAATACCTTATCCCTAAGACTCAACCAAACAAGAAACTTGGCTAATCTGTAGTCAAGGCCAATCGGAACCCCTGCTTGTCTTAAACGAAATCTTAACCAAGAATATGGACCTTTACCTATAAACTTCGGAAGGCGATAACCCTCTATTATATCCTCTAATACAGCGAAGATATATCCTGGTAGCCCCAAGGCCATATATCCCCACATAAGAGACATCACCCAACTATTTCCAATCTTCCATGACAGAAAGGGGATCCCTCTCCATAAGATTGAGGATTTCTTGGAATTTCGGGCATTTCCTTCTTTCACGTTCTTTACAGAAATTATCTTATCCAATCCTAACTCCACGACCCTATTTTCCGACACATAGATCTTGTTTCCTCTGAAATCTATATAAAATCTTCTCCAAACCTTCTCTTCTCCATTTTCTTCCTCC
>JAMOOT010000020.1 GCA_027065215.1 Candidatus Omnitrophota bacterium
CACGAAGAGTAGCATCATCCACCATATTAAATTGTACGTGGTCATTACCCAAATCTGCCCAGGTCTTCACATAGGCCTTAAAGAGCTTAAATCCCTTTTCTCCAGCAAGCTGAGTTGGAGAAAGCCTCTGGTTCAAGAGGAAAGCACGACCCATGGTTACGTGGTCTATTTTACCTATGGACTTGAGCACTGCTGTTGGACCTTTTTTGTCAAGACCTGGTCCAGGGGATACTCCGCCATCATACAATGCATCTCCTCTCCTGCGCCCATTTGGTAAAGCTCCAACTACGTTTGCATAATGGATATTACCACTTACGTTTTCTGGAAGTGGTGGAAATGGTCTGCCTTCTGGACCTTTGATCTCCCAGGAATGCTCACAAATATCCTTTAGACACTGTACCATAATGCTATCTACATAATCATCATCATTACCCCACTTTGGAGCATTCTTCACAAAATCAAGACGCATCTCTTCATAGCCTTCCCAATTGGCCTCTAAGGCTGTGAGAAGCTCGTCCATTGTGTATTTCTTTTCTTCATAAATCAGCTTCTTCACTGCGGCCAGACTATCCACATTCTCTACCCATGTAAACCAGGTAATCCAGGTATTTCCACGCTCTCCATTGGATGGATCAACTGCATCTGTACCTGTCTCTACTGCACGCTCATAACAGGCTGACAAAAATGGCCTGGAGAAGAACTCAGGATCCTTTACTCTACCAAACGAAACAGTACGGATTAAGATGTCCATCAACCACCTCATCTGTTTCTTCCATGCCTCATAAAACTCTTCATAGGTCTTAAATGTCCTGGGATCACCAGTCTTTGGACCCATCTGCATGTTAACAACAGGATCATAACCATTAAACAATGTATATTCAATAATCTTAGAAGTATTGGCAGTACAAGAGGCCATACGGAAAGGTTGACATCCATATTTTGTCTGAGGACAAGGTGACATACAGGCCTGATTAGCCCAGTTTCTCATTTCTTTTAATGGATGTCCATGCCAGTACATTCCATTCTCAATAAGGATTGGGTCATTACGCAAATTCGGATATCCAAGACCGTGTCTAATACATTCAAATACCTCACGCAAGACCTCATCTTTTACTGCTGGATGCCATCTAAAAGAAAATGTGGGGTTAGCAACACGAACCAGCCTGGCTGCCTTTAAAAGTGCCATAGTCATTCCATTACATGCATCCTTACCATCTTCATCTACTCCACCTATTGTCCACACCCAGGTTCCTACTATACCCTGTAGACCTTCACGGAGCCATCTGGGCTGGAACATACCAATTTCGTAAGCCCTGATCATATATTCACCAACAAGCTCAATGGCCTCTTCCTCTGTTATACGCTTATCAATCTCTACATCCTTTTCATAATATGGTCCATGGTTATAGTCGGGTCTAGATGGCCATGCTGCTTCATAGGCCTCATACCTATTTAAAATATTAATAAATAAATCGAATTGTAATGATTCCTGCAGATTCCTTGGAGGCTTGGCTGGTACACGTTCACAAGTTTCTGCTACTCTAAGCAGCTCTTCCTTGCGTTTAGGATCACTCTCAAAATTCTCAGCAATAATTCTAGCCAGCCTTGCATATCTCTCTGCATAAGTAATAGCAGCATCTGCCACTATTTGCATGGCTTCCCATCTATGGAATTTGTCATAAAGAGGCAATTGGTCAGGATGAGGGGATTCCTTCAGCTTCTGTCTGGCCTTGTCTACCTGCTCATCTATCATATCCATTATGCCTTCAAAACCTTTACTAAAAATCCACCTATAATCACGACTTGCGTAAGTTACTGCTGAAGAAGGAGTACCCCAACCTATAGCACCACTCATAAACTTTACTGCATCCTCTGGATCAAGTTCTTTTGTGAGTAAATCAAGAGCGGCCTTTCCTGCCCAATAGTCATTCATTTCTGCTATAAGCTTTAATGACTCCTCTTCTGGTTCTGGTATAATTCCTGGTTCATTATAAACCTCTTCATTTATCATACTTCCAGATTGCCAATGCCATACCATTGTGTGGGGGGCACTACCAAGATATCCTACGAGCTGGGCATGATCTGTAATAAAAATAGGAATATTTTCCCATACATGTGCCAAGGCCTTGGCCTTTCTGAGCATAATGGGATCTTCCTCATTTTCCTTCCAGGCCTCTGTAAAGAGCCTTGGAAATTCCAAATCAATTTTAAGACCTGGCGTATACACACCTCCAAGCGCTCCTTTTTTCCAAACAGCCTTTCTCAAATAATCCAGACGTTTTGAACGTTTTTTCTCTGCAACAAACCACCATTTTTGCTCTTTTTCGAGCTCTTCCACACTCTTTTCTAATTCTTTGTCATGCAAACTCATTTCTTTCTGTTCCATCTTAATCCTCCTATCTTATTTTTTTATAATTTATTTTTTAAATAATAACTTAAATTAATTATTTCTTCTGAAAAGATGGACAATTAGAGGCATCTTGATCTGCATCAACAGGCTTTGCCTTATAATAAGCCTGCCTCGGATCAACTACCCTCATAACACAATCTCCAGTAGAAGGATCATCTTCTAAAGGGAAAAAATTCTTACACTCTTTACATGTGGCCATCCTTTAACCTCCTTTTTTTAGTTATTAAATTATCTTTGCAATCATCCTTAACTCTCGCCGACATAACAACCAAATCTTCATCACTAATCCTGCATACTTAACTCTCCTCTCTCCCTCCTCCCTTAACTAAAATATTAACTACGGACCCTCTTTTTTAACTCTCTGTTCTCTTTCTATAAGGTAAGTTACTAAAAGAATTCCCGTTCACTTTACTTTAAACAATATTCATGCCAAAAGTGTTAGCTCTTAAATAGGCCCCTAACTAAGCCTCAATTTCAAGACTTTTGAGATATTGAAACCAACAACATCTATAAACCAGAACATCAAATTCGGAAAAAAAGTCATATTTTTATTCTTAAACATTGTTCAACTCTTTAAAAAACATATACAATTATAAAAATAGGTCAACCTGTCTACTTAACGACATTAAGTCCAAATCTAACGAACGTTAGGTATTTTAAATCTAGTTTCAATGAATATTTTTTTAATTTAAGATAGCCTCTTCAGGCATAGAAAAAACAGCAGAATGGAAAAGCAATTTCTACTTTGATAAAAATAAATTAAACCCCGACCTAAAGGGTCGGGGTTTAAAGCTTTTATTTACCCAATTCCTGAATAGTCCTTTGAATAATATTGTCTTGGGTCTTACGACTAATATCTACAAAGTGGGCACTATATCCTGCAACACGTACAATTACTTCCTGATATTTTTCTGGATCCCTTTGAGCTGCACGAAGGGTAGCATCATCTACCATATTAAACTGTACGTGGTCATTACCCAAATCTGCCCAGGTCTTCACATAGGCTTTAAAGAGCTGAAATCCCTTTTCTCCAGTAAGCTGAGTTGGAGAAAGCCTCTGGTTTAAGAGAAAGGCACGACCCATGGTCACATGGTCTATTTTTCCACATGATTTAAGCACTGCTGTTGGACCTTTTTTGTCAAGTCCTGGTCCAGGGGATACGCCGCCATCATACAATGCATCTCCTCTCCTGCGCCCATTTGGAAGCGCTCCAACTACGTTTGCATAATGGATATTACCACTTACGTTTTCTGGAAGTGGTGGAAATGGTCTGCCTTCTGGACCTTTAATCTCCCAGGAATGCTCACAAATATCCTTTAAACACTGTACCATAATGCTATCTACATAATCATCATCATTACCCCACTTTGGAGCATTCTTCACAAAATCAAGACGCATCTCTTCATAGCCTTCCCAATTGGCCTCTAAGGCTGTGAGAAGCTCGTCCATTGTGTATTTCTTTTCTTCATAAATTAGTTTTTTAATAGCTGCTAAACTGTCTACATTCTCTACCCATGTAAACCAGGTAATCCAGGTATTTCCACGCTCTCCATTGAATGGATCTACTGCGTCTGTACCTGTTTCTACTGCACGCTCATAACAGGCTGACAAAAATGGTCTGGAGAAGAACTCAGGATCCTTTACTCTACCAAATGAAACAGTACGGATTAAGATGTCCATCAACCATCTCATCTGTTTCTTCCATGCCTCATAAAACTCTTCATAGGTTTTAAATGTCCTGGGATCA
>JAMOOT010000021.1 GCA_027065215.1 Candidatus Omnitrophota bacterium
TAGCAAAATGAGCTGCTATCTCTCTTATTCCTTTTCTTTTTGCCTTAGCAAAATTTCGATATATCCAAGCACCGTCTTGAAATTCTGGGATATTACTTTTCGCCTTAGAAAGAATTGCAAGATATTCTTCTTCTATTCCTTTGTAACCCAACGATTCTAATAATTCAATGCATCTGGCTGCGTAACTCAAGATCTGGACTGGTTCTATACCAGATATTTCGTCAAAAAACCAAGCACAACTGGTAAAAATAAACAGAGAATACTTCCCTGCCTCTAACAAAGTGAATAGCTCAGTCCTCTCTTTTTTGCTTAGCTCTCGACCTATTTTCTTTTCCAACCACTCTTTCCGCATATGTGGCCTGAGGATAAGCTCTATGTAATCTGACAATAACACATCTGGTTCTCCATACTTCTTAAGTCGTTCTGAAAGAATCTCGTTGGTTTTACTTCTCAAAAAATCCATAGCCTCTCTCAATGGGGCTCGCCACTTTTGATTCCAGTTACCATCACCGGCTCCTATCTTACATCCACAATCACTTCTCCATCGCTCTACTCCATGAGCACAACTCCATGAGGTATTTTCCCATATCTCTACTTCTAACTGCGGTGGAAACATCTCCAAAAATGCCCCATAATTTGTAATTTTAAGCTCTTGAGAATTCATCGCTCGCTGTAATGCATAAGCAAGTCCCATCTCGCCAAACTTGTGATGATGTCCATAGGTCTCGCCATCTGTGGCCACGTTTACCAAGACAGCCTCCATTCCTTCTAAAACCGGTGCATTAGCAATAGCGACTAAACGTTGATACAAAGCCTCTCCGTTATTCAATAGGCCACCAAATGCTAAATCTTGGGCAACGGGTCCATCATAGAAAAACAAAACTATAGACTTCCCCCCTGGCAATCGACAAAGATAAGGATATCGTCCATCAATCCCTCCATGCACCTCTTTCCATTTTTTATCACCTAATCTTCTCCACCGTTTGGCTTGATATGGAGATAGAATGGTAAACTTAATTCCATAATCCGCTAAAACTTCTAAGGTCTCCATGTCCACTGCTGTTTCTGCCAACCACATCCCTTCTGGGTCGCGATGAAAGTGATACCTGAAATCTTCTATGGCCCATTTCACCTGAATTTCCTTATCCTTACGAGTCGCCAAAGGCATAATGATATGGTTGTAGACCTGAGCAATTGCATTCCCATGCCCGTTATTCCGATGTATACTGGCAGTATCGGCTTCTATTATCTTACGATAAGTAGCTGGGGAATTCTTTTCAAGCCATCGCATTAAAGTAGGCCCGAAATTAAAGCTTATATATTCATAATTGTTTACCACATCAACAATAAACTGCTCTCCATCTAATATCCTCGCAGCAGTATTAGGGGTATAACACTCAGCATCTATCCTCTCATTCCAGTCATGGTAGGGATAAGCGCTTTCTTGGCGTTCAATTATATCCAACCACGGATTCTCCCTTGGAGGCTGATAAAAATGGCCATGGATACAAATATATTTTTCCATTATTCCGAAACCCGTTTTATGTAAACAAATTGTTCTTCTCTAATACGTGTTCCATCTTGCCAGCGAACGACTACATTATACCGTCTTAAAACTCCTTTTGGGAGTCCCGAAACAGAATAATCCTCCTCGGTTACCTCCCAACTGTAAGGACCCTCCTTACCATGGCCCTCTTTTTGAATCCCTGCCTTTATCTCCTCTATCTTTTTTTGTCCCAAAACTGCCACTTCGGTCCACATCTTTGCTCGAGAAGCACTTTTCATACCAGCATTAAAGGCAGGAATCAATCCAATAATTCCGATAACCATTATAAGGCTTGCAATCAAAACTTCAAGCAGACTGAATCCATTCACCTTGCCATCACCTCACATTCCAACTCATACTTTTTTGAATATCCTTTCCATCTTATTTCTAATCTTACCCGTTCTGGGAGCTGACTAACAGAACAATGATTTTGCCATTTTCCGTTGTAAAAAGAAAAGTTAGCCTCTTTCAAATCATCGATAAAAACTTCTCTCTCGGTCTGTTCAGACAAATCTCTATCACTATCCCACTGAACTTCACGATAGAGTTTATCTCCTTCCTGCCTATACCGTATCTCGCTTACCTTAAAATCCTCTCCGCGACGCCGCAAAGAAAAGAAAGCAAAATTCTTAGAATTACCTTCGCATCGAAGATACATACTGCTTATATCTCGAGAAAAGGTCGAAACTAACTCCCTTACCTTCTCACGCATTTCAGATTGGATTATACCACGTGAAAATGTTCGACTAAACTGGCGAAGGAGCAAATAGGAACTGGCAATAACGAATGCAAAAATACTCACTGCTATCAAGAGTTCAACCAACGTAATTCCATTCTTCATTCTCAAAAACTGTTGGCTAAAGAACCCACTAAAAGGTCCCACCCATCTACTAACACAAATAACAGTAACTTAAATGGAAGGGATATCATTATTGGTGGCAACATCATCATTCCCATTGCCATCAGTACACTCGCAACTACCATATCTATTACCAAGAATGGAACGTATAATATGAATCCAATAACAAAGGCTGTTTTTAACTCACTTAGAACAAAAGCAGGGATAAGAACCATCATTGGTGTTTCTTCTCGACGAGGAGGCACAGGAGTCTTAGATATCTGGAAAAACAAGGCCAAATCTTTATTCCGAGTCTGTTTCAACATAAACTTCTTGAATGGTTTGGCAATTCGAGAGGATGCCTCATAGATAGAAATCTCACCTTTTAAATAAGGCTGAATCCCCACTCTATTAGCTTCGCGAAAGACTGGAGCCATTATCATGGCCGTCATAAACAAAGCCAATCCTACAAAGACCTGAGTAGGGGGGAGCTGCTGAGTCCCTAAGGCATGGCGTAAAAAGGCAAAAACTACAATTATCCGTGTAAACGAGGTCATCATTAAAACGATAGATGGTGCTAATGAAAGGATGGTCAATAAAAGGAACAACTGAATCGTAAAACTCACTTCCTGTTGATTTTGAGCAGGTTGTATAAAAGAAAACTTTGGTATCCACCAATTTTGAGCACATTCCCCTACTGCTGGGAGGAAAAACAAAACTCCCAGCAAAACCAGCAAACAAAAGAAAAAACGAGTAGATCTACCCATTTATACGCTTCCTTATTGCAGATTTTAATTCCTCAACTTGGGTCTCTAACTCCTTTACAAGGTCTTCTTGTTCGCTTTTTTCCTTGTGAATTTCCTGCATTACTTGGTGAAACTTATTATTTTTCCCCAAATCACATATGAGTGTTACACCACTATCTCCTACCCCTAACAACAATCTTTTGCCTTCCACTTCAACTATCAAAAGCAACACCTTAGGTGATACATAAAAACGATGCAGGACCCTTATACTTGCTCCACTTTCTATTCCTGACTTATTTACAATCCAGCGAAATAGCCCAATCCCTATAATTATCAGGGCTAACACTAAAATCGTAGCCCATAACACTGACCAACTACTTCCACCTAAATCCGAGCCAACGTTATTTGGTGTATATAACCAATTAGCACTAACCTGATTTAAAGCATTTACCGCACCCACCATTACTGCCCTGCTTTCTCCCCTAAGGACTTAACATCTACTATCTCGGTTATACGCACACCAAAGTTTTCTTCAATCACCACCACTTCCCCTCGAGCTACCAGTTTGTTATTTACCAAGATGTCCACAGGGTCTCCCGCTAACTTATCTAATTCAATCACTGAGCCCGGGCCAAGGTTCAAGATATCTTTAAGGGGCATAACTGTCCGACCCAACTCAATTACTACATCCAAAGCAACATCCATTAATAAATCTATATTCTTAATTGGAGTAATCACATCACCTGATAACTCATTAAGATTTGCTTCCTTTACTTCAGGACTTTTTTTATCCTCACCCATAATTAAACCTCCTATAAACTTACTATACTCTCTATCTTTATTGCTCGTTTCTTATTTTTCTTGCCTAACTTCCCTCGAAAGATAATCTTGTTGTTCACCCAAAGATCCAATTTATCTTCAACTGGACACCTTGTATCTATCAAATCACCCACCTTTAAGGCCCTAACCTGAGAAAGGGAGAGAGTTAGAACTGGGAATTTAGCTATAAGAGGCAAGCGGACCCCTGAAATCCTATCCACCCCTAACCTTGTCACCGCTTCGACATCTGCCTTCAGCATGTGTTGAACACTCAGCTTTGGTAACACTTCTTCTAAGGAAATAAACGACATCACCAAATCAATCCTGCCATTTACTTCACCAAACTGAGTAATATAACTACAATGCAAAATTGGATCATTGGGAGAAAAATCCTGAATAAACTGGGGATTGGTTTCTATACTTTCAAGGGATGGAGTCAAAGCAATTATAGAATGCCACGTCTCACTAATTCCTCCAAGGATCACCTTAAACAACCTTCGTAACAAAACCATTTCCAATTCACTAAATTCTCTTATTTTTGGCGGAACACGACCTTGACCTCCTAACAACCTATCGATCAATGCAAACATAAATTCAGGTGAAACATAGACCACTACATTCCCATCTAATGGCGGGATGTCTATCACCCCTATACAAGAGGGGACATTCCATTCACTTATTACTTCGTTAAATAACATCTGGGATACAGAGTTTAACCTCACCTGCACTACAGTCCTTAACATTGCAGACCATTCCACTGTAGTAAATCTGGCAAAATTCTCATGAAGTATTTGGAGATTACGAAGTTGGTCTTTCGAGACCTTCTCTGGTTTATGGAAATCGTATGTTCTAACTTCCTTGGAAATCAAGGTTACCTCACTGAATAACGAAGTCAGAAAAGTATACCCCTTTAATTTTACCTTTAGTTAGTATCTCATTGACCTTATCCATAATCTCTTGTTTTATTCTATCCTTTCCAGCTAATGGCATCACATCATCGAGGGTCTTACTCGAAAAAATGGTAATCAGGATGTCTTTTACCTCAGGGAGTTTCTGATTTATTTCATCCACTACCTCTTGATTATCTACTTCAAACACAGGGTTTACCTTCAAGTATCTCTCTGCATTAGCTTCTGCTAAATTTACTATAAACGGATCTTCGAACTGGTAAAATATACCTGGCTTTTCCTCTTCTTTTTTTGTCTTTTCTTCCTGCTTTGCATCTGCACTATTTTGCTTGGTCATTACTAAAAAGAAAAATCCTCCACCTGCAATCACAAGCACCACAACGGCTATTAGCACTAAGAGGATAGGATTTAAGCCCTTCTTCCCTACTTGAGCCGCATCTTTTACCTCTGCATCCGCCATGATCAACTCCTTTCCAATATCTCTTTTGCCCGTAGCACTATCTCTACCTTTATCCGACCTGATAAACTATCATCTCTATGCCCCTCGGGATATAAATGGACGTAGGGAACCCCCTGTTGATGAAGATAATCCATCACATTCAATGCTGCTTTATAAGCTACTAACCAACCCTTTTCGCCCTGTCCCCCACAGTATCCTGCTATTGTTATACCATATGGGGTATCAAAATACAATGCTAAGATCCTCTGCAAGAAGAGCTTAGCTTTGTCAGATAAATTACCTTGTCCCGGAGAAAACAACAAGACCTCATCAAAAGAAATGTGCAATCTTCCAAAGGGATCATAATACACCTTAACAGGTTGACCCGGTTTTTGGGGCTTTTGTGAAAACTCCACTCCCTGGAGATCTTCTAACTTTAAGCGTCTTAAAATTCGCATAATCCTCATCTGGGTAATATCTGGCTTGGAGATAATTGAACCACCTCCCTCCAATATACCAGCACCACCCGTACCAAATGCACCAAAGGTACTCTTTATGGAAGTAATGACGGTATTCATCTTCTTATTGGGTTCTTGTGTGCCCATGCTAACCAAGAGAATAAAAAAAGTCATCAATAGCGTCATCAATAATCCATAAAGCATCATATAACCCGGAGCACTGGGTTCATCACCCATTTCCCCTCCTTTTTATACACTGGAATAATCTGGCGTCCTACCCACAATTACTATCTCCACCCTTCGGTTCTTCGCCCGATGTTCTGGTGTATCGTTGGGATAGAGAGGTTTTAAATCAGCAAGTCCAGAAATGGCAATTCGATCATCTTTTACACCATTCTTTCGCAAAAAATCTGCTACTGCCTTCGCACGGTAAAAAGAGAGTTCAAAATTATCTTTATATCTTCCTCCCCACTTAATTGGGACATCATCAGTATGGCCCTCTATCACCAAAGGATTGTCCACAAATGTGAGCAAAGGCAATATCTTCCTAAGTACCTTTTTTGCCTTCTCTGACAGAGTAGCAGAACCTCTCTCAAACAACAACTCATTTTGAATCCTTATAGAATATCCCCGCTGCACCTTGCTAATATCAATATATTTATAGAGACCTTGACTTTTTATGTATCCCTTAATATTCATCAACTTACTCACAACTTGTTCCTGTTCCCTGAATGTGAGTGCCCTTCGATTGCGAGCCAATATTCTCACTATTCTCTCTATCCTTTCCAAACCCGTTCCCCTACCAGAAAACCCTGCACCGCCAAATCGAAGAGAAACCGATCCAATAAAACCACCTACTTTCATCTCATCAAATGAGGTAAACGAAACTAACATCACAAAAAAGGTGAGAAGAAGGGACATGGCATCACCAAATGTAAGCATCCAGAAAGGACAAGTAGGGCCTTCGTCCTCTTCTGTTTCTTTCTTAGGCTCCTTCTTTCTCCTTTTCTCTTCCTCCCCCATGCCCCCTCTTAGCTAATAAGGATTAACTAATCAATAACTCAGCAATCTGCACCGCATTTAGCGCAGCTCCCTTTCGCAGGTTATCTGCAACAATCCACATATTGAGACCATACGGTAATGTCAAATCCCTGCGCACTCTACCGATAAAGACATCATCAAGTCCAGCCACATCCAACGCAAGCGGATAAACTGTCTTCTCCACATCATCTAACACTGTAATACCGGGAGAACTGGACAATAATCTCCTCACTTCTTCAATAGAACCAAAATCTGACTTCAACTCTACATTAACCGCTTCACTATGGGCTTTCAAAACCGGAACCCTTACACAAGTAGGAGTTACAAGTATATCTGGCAAATGCATAATTTTTTTAGTCTCATTTATCATTTTCCACTCTTCCTTAGTATAATTTTCATCAGCAAATACATCTATATGAGGCAACACATTAAATGCAATCGGATGAGCAAGAACTTGTCTTAATCCAGCAGAACGGATTTCATCTTTTAACTGTTCAGCTGAAGCACGAGGACACTTATCCATTATAAACTCCAACTCATTCCATAACTGGTCCACAGCCTCTTTACCCCAACCAGATACGGATTGATATGTAGAAACTACCACTCGCCTTATCCCATATCTGTCTGCCAATGGTTTTAATACCACCACCATCTGGATGGTAGAACAATTAGGATTAGCAATTATCCCCTTGTGTTTCTTGGCATCCTCTGGATTTACCTCAGGCACTACCAGTGGAACCTCTGGATCCATGCGAAATGCCGAACTATTGTCTATTACCACCACACCTTTTTGGGCAGCTATTGGGGAAAATTCCCTGCTCACCCCTGCCCCAGCACTGAATAAGGCAAAATCAAGCCCATCAAAGGCATCAGCAGTTAATTCCTCAACTTCAACCTCTGCCCCTTTAAACAATACCTTTTTGCCCTTTGATCTCGCTGACGCCAAAGGTCTTATCTCATCAACTGGGAAATTTCTCTCTTCTAACACCTTCAACATCTCCTGTCCCACCATACCAGTAGCACCGACTACAGCTACTTTATATCCCATATATCCTCCCTTCTTCAAATTAACCCAGCACACTCATACTCACCAATCCTACGCGAGAACCAAGCAAATTCATCTATGTCGCCGGAAAAGGTATTTTTGTCTCCGTCTCCTGCTATGAATACCCTTTCTCTAATTGGATTAGAATCACCCCGCAATTTATTGCCCCAGTAACTCTCAGAAAAGGTTAACTTCCCATTTAAGTAAAAATCTACCCTACCATTACCAATTACAACACACAGATGAACCCATTCCCGTTTTGGTAGATCCATAGGGAATCTAATCAATTCTCTATCTCCATCAGCGAAGAATAATTCTAACGCAATCCGGTTCTTGTAAACCGGATCCCCCATCAACTTAAACCCAGAGGCCTGTACTAAGACCGTATCTGCATCAATACCCCGATGATAAAGCCAAAAAGCAAAGGAAAATCCCGCATCAGACAAAACCCACGAGTCCAATAAATCTAATGAATAAAACCCATCCTGATCATAAAAATCCAACGCGTATCCTCTAATTCCTTCATCTAAATCGACCTTCCCTTGTAACTTTCCTTGCCCCTCTTCTCCTATAATATTAGAGACAGGATTTACCTTTCCATCATCAACAGGCCAAAACACAACCAATCCTGAATCTGCACCTAACAAGAAAAATGGAAATACTAACAACACCAAGCCCAATATCCAAACTCTCATCTAATACTCCTTTCTATCCTACCCGATATTACATAATACCACAAAATTTCGACGTTAAACACGGATTAGGAAGGCCTTCTACATGTTCCCTCTGTAGAATAACACACAATTACAGGTCTTAAATTTACTCTCGAAAAGACAAAAACAAGGCGAAACACACAACTATCTATAGACCCGAACGCCATCTTCCTAAGTGATCCGCCATATTCATCTGCTCGACACTGTTCGTTCTATCCTATCAATAATCGAATTATAGGCCTGAACTACCTCTATGTCTTCTTGCAAATCCCAAACAGTACGACCTCTCTGAGACGAATGCATCATCTGTAAAGAAAAAGGTATCTTTCCTAAGAATTCAACTCCCATTTCTTTACTTAACCTTTCTCCTCCACCACTGCCAAATATAGGAATCTCTTTCTCACAGTGAGGACATAATAACAAGGACATATTTTCCACCAAGCCCAATACCTTCACCTGCATCGTCCGAGCAAAGGATATACTCCTACGAGTATCTAACAAGGCAACCTCCTGAGGAGTTGTAATTACTACTGCCCCATCTAAGGCATCTTGTAAAAACTGCATAACCGTAAGCGGCTCATCCCCTGTACCCGGAGGAGAATCAATAACCAGATAATCCAATTCTCCCCAATCAGTATCCGCCAAAAATTGTCGTATCGCAGAGATCTTTAACGGTCCTCGCCATATAACCGGATCTTCAGGTTTTAGATTGGAAGCAAGTGAGAGAATATATAGATTATCGGAAACACGAATCGGAAAGATTCGACCATTGCTATCACTAAAAACAGACCTACCTGATACACCCAACAACGACAAAGTATCAGGTCCATGGATGTCAGTATCCAAAAGCCCTATTTTCTTTCCCCTTAACTCCAACCCTCTTGCCAGATTAACGGCAAATGAGGTCTTACCCACTCCTCCTTTTCCACTCATAACCAATATCTTATGCTTTACAGAAGAAAGATTCTTCTTAACCTGTTCTTGCATTTGTTTTATCGTATCCACATCTTACCTCCTTCACAACTCACTCAACATTATACCGCCTACAGATTTTAACTCTTCTTTAGCCCTCTTAACAAGGCTATTTATTTCATCTACTCTACTCACAACCTTATCCAATCCCAACCTATATAAATCGTTAACGAATTCTATATTCTCTTTGCCTATCCCCAAAAGCCCTAAGAACAATTTTCTTTCCCACTCCTCCCTCAACACATCGGGGATCTGGATCCCCATCTCTATCAAGACATCTTCGATCCCTTGATCTTCCAAATCCTCTACCCGTTCCCGCACCAGAAATGCAAATCGCCCCTTATTATCTCTAATCCATACCACAGGTTTAAAACCTTTCCTTATCATCTCTATCATCTCTTTTGGTACATCTTCTTTTCCCATCCATTTCACTTTTGTCTGCCAAAGATAAGGATTACTACCCTCTCTAAGCCAACTCTCTCCCTCCTTTCCATCCCAGCCCAGTACATTATTTAATAATTTTTCTGATTCTTCCCCATAACTTAGAAATATCCTATGTGCCTCCTCACCCTTAGAGGCCAACATCTGATCTTCTACATCAATTTCCTCCTGCCCATACCTTATCGCATTAGAAGGAGAGATCGGGAGAAAGAGATATAATTGATCCTGTCTTTCCCCAAGACCTATCATCTTAGGGAGATCCATATTTGTGTGGACAGTATCCACCCTTGCTACATCAAAGACAGCATTTCGCAGATCATCTCCATAGTTGATCAACTCTGCCAATCCCAATTCTATTTTGTCAAGGGTATTCACATCTTCTGCAAGTCTAACAAATAAATTAAGATTCATAAAAAACAATTTTAATTTCTTCCTCTTCTCACAATAAACTCGTGCATCTCTCAGATCATTCACTATCTGCATAACCACAGGCCAACGAGACATAAAACTCCAAAGTCTCTCTTTATAAGATTGCACATCTTCTGTGTATTCCCTTACTTTCGAAATCCTTTTTTGCCCATATTGATCTTCCCCCCTTTTTTCTCCTACCCCTTTCCGTCTTAGATTAGGGAATCCATGGGCAGCAGACAAACGATAGAGAAACACATCTCCCAAGTGGCGCAATACAAACTTCTCCTTCTCTTCCCCTGTCCATCTTGGAGAAGGCGTTGTATCGTAAAAAATAAGATCTTGCATCTCATTAGAGGATAAAATCGGAAACAACTTGGCCTCGAAATATCCTCGGGCCTCTACTTTATCCTTTAACACCAATTCAGTAAATTCCTTCATCATAGAATAAAATCTTGTATGCTTAAAGGCCTTCACAAATCCTGACTTTGCCTGTTGCTCTCCTGACAAAGGGGTATAATCCTGAATAACCTTTTTAAGTTCACTTACAATATCCCCTATCTCAGATTTAGTCTGTCCTTCTCTATTTCCTACTCTAATTCCACTTAACCCCAAAGCAGCAAAAGCAGAAAGATATGTTTTTATATCGGAAAACTGCTTTAACCTACTGGTTCTAATCGCCTTCCGTGGTAAAAACAACAACAATACCTCTGCAATCGCCACTGTCCTAATCGCCTTACGGTGCTGATCTGCATATCTCCCCTTCACCCGCCTACGCATCAACCAACCAGGGAGGTCTTGAGGAGAATTAATGATCAGATCCTTCATTAGAGTTAAAATCCTCATCTCTGTTCTGGTCCCAGAGTTGTAAAACAGATATAAAAGGTAAATCTTTTCTCGATTTCCTAATCTATACCAATTGCGCTTAATATACTTAAATCTCCGAAACATATCTTCCTGATCTTGCTTTATCAACGATATCATAGTCAACAGAGATGGATACTCTGCTCCCAAAACCAAATTATCCGAATCAAACTGAACTAAAGGGAATCGTTCTATTCCATTGAACATAAATCGGCCCGTCTTCCTTAGACAATTTTGAACAACATTTTCTGGCAACCAACCATTATCCAATAAATCCTTTCTAACCCTCTTATCCCCAAACCTATCCAGGCCCATTGGCCACCTATTGCTTACCTTTGTCCCCCTCCACCGCCCTTTTCTCATTCTATCCCCTACCTTGTCATAGCCTTCTTTTATAGCAAAGGCCATCACTACGTCCAAGTCATAGTAAATCCCTCTTTCCGCCATATATCTTTGGGCCAAAACCAAGGGATAGACCCAAAATGGATTCCTCAAAAACTCGAAAAAGTCCTGGCTAACATCAATTGCCATCTCTTGAAAAATATACCTATTTAGTAAACCTAAAAATCTGCTCTTTGCCTCATATCCATATCCGACTTTTTTTGCCTTCTTAACAATCCTTATGGTTATCTTCTTTGCCTCTTGGATTACCTTGGGCGAAGGGAGTAAACCTCTTAAGTTTGAAGGACATCTTGTCAAAGGAAAAAACTCCTCGAATAACCGTATACCTAAATTTACATCCTTACTTCCCGCCCAATACAAAAGTCGCCGGAACTCACTGGTAGGGACAACCAATTTTCCTCTCCTGTCAAATAAAGACTTGAAATCTGCAATCATTCTTTCTATTTCCTTATTGGAAAAAGGCCTCTTCGACCTGAGCATCCTTTTTATCTCCACCAATGCCTCTCTTGGAGTGCTTTTGCTTTCAGTACGTTTCAATTCCACCCGCTTTGTTTCTTTTTTCCGATCTGCGTAATTGTCCTTTTTTATCCCTTTTCTCTCTTCCACTTGCTCCTCTCTCTCTTCTTTCTTCTCTTTCTTTTCTTTCTTTTCTTTTTTCTCTTTCTTTTCCTTCTCTTCCTCCTCCTCCATCTTAACAAAGTGTGGGTGCCTGTTGTTAACATCTTTCTTCATCATCTCTCGAAAAAACCTCGAGATCTTAAAGATTGCATATCCTCGCCCTAACAAAATAGCACCTGCCCCTATACCAATTCCTAATCCCTTTAGAAACCCTCGCCGAGTTATCATAGAATCGGAATCGCCTATACGAGACTCCATCTTTATCCCACTTCCTCCTGGCGCATGCAACAATATCTTCCTATCATCCAATGCATTAGAAAATGACCTTAGCAACTCTCCAGCAAAGGACCTATCACCCGTAAGGTAGGAAAAGACCTCTTCATACACATCCTGAATCTTCCAATCAGAGCCATATGCCAACCAACCCTTATCCCTTGCCTTAACAAGTGTCTGTTTCAAAAAGTCCAAAAATGAATTTAATCCTCTTCCCTTTGCCCTCGAAACTTTCACTACATAACGCATTATCAACCGATTGAATTCATGCACCCCTATCATTCTGCCTGCATTCATCACATCCATTGGAAGCATTTTCTTTGCTGACAATTCTATCACCTTATCTATATCTTGAATTCCCAACATCTCACAAAAGGCAATTCCAGTTACATCTGCCATAAGTTCACTCAAGGCAATCGCCCTCACGTCAAAAAGCATAACATCATCCAATTTTTCCCTTGGGAACAACAAGGAGGAAGAAATATTATGACCGATCTCATGGGCAAAGATAATTGCAATTGGGTAAAAAAATCTATTTCTATATTTCATCAGGTTCAGGATATAAAATAGGCCAAACTCGTAATCACAAGATGCCCAAAATTTGGGTTTATAAGTCAATCTGGCCTTCAATGTATACAAGAGCAAATCTCGCTGTTTTTCGAAAACATCCCTCCTCCCCTTCCATAGGTCAGAGGTTCGTTCCCATAAAAGCACTGTCATCAACGGCAATATGCTCTTCCACCGTTGATTAATAAAACGGAAATTTGTAAGCCATCCTTCATTAAGCATCTGGGTTAGTTCTGATTGGGCGTTCTTCTCAATCCAATTCCATACTTCATCTAAGACATCCATATCTGGAATAAGTTTATCTGCTTCGCTTTCCAACCAATATAGCCCTGCCCTCAGTCGAGTCTCAAAACTCAGGTTCTCATTATGGAATAACTCCTTCATCTGAGAAGCAGATATAAGAGACCGACTCCATAGAAAATCAAGCAGGGCTGCGGCCTGCAAAGGCTCCTCTTGATCTATCTTTTCCACTTTTTCTACTAAAGATAAAGAAGAATCAGATAAGACTTCCTCTTCAATGAGATTAGTCAATCCAACAAAAAGGCTATTTTGCTGATCTCGATCAGGAAATAGCGACCAAAAAAACAACTTTTCAGAGAGGGAAAATTGCTTTGCTACCTTTAAGATCTCTTCTCTTACCATCCATGGAGAGCGTTTAAAATGGATAAACAGCAAGGCAATTATCCCAGGCTGTTCTTCTAATAAATAGCGCAAAATCCGCTCAAGACCATTCTCATCAAGATACTTCATTAAATGAAAAATACCTATAGCAAAGAGATCCAAATTAGGCAAAATCCATTGTTCAGTGAGGACATTATCTTCCATTCCTTTTATCAGAGAAGAAGATATCTCTCGTAAGGAGGATTGTTCTTTCCAGGCCTTGAGCAGATTCCCTGATGCTACTTTCATTGCATCGAGATTGAAACTGAATCCATTCCTTTCTTGGATTACTACATCTCTTATAAACTGTCCCCAATAAAACCAAACCTTTAATCTCTTGTCCTTTTTCTCCTCTGGCCAAGACAGATCCTTTGAACTCGTGTATCCACAGATAAACGCAAGAGATTGGAGAGAAAGTCCTGGAAATATATTATGCCAGGTCTCAATATCATCTAAAGGAAAGACCATTTTCCCATCTCGATGCAAACTTAAGACATTCAATTTACCTTGTTCCAACAACCAAAGAGAACAAAATCTATACACATTCATCTCGCCTAATCGAGATGAATTACTCCATAAGGCATGGACTATAGCCTCTGTTTCACGAGGATAGTGTTTACTTAATGTAGAGAAAAACGTCTTTACGTCTTTCCACAACGAAAGTTTATCTTTTTTCCCGGAACTAAAAAGGGCCTTTTTCAATTCATCGATCAAGGTCTCTGGCTTATAATAGGCCAACTGATCCAATCCTTTAGCAAACCAATAATATTCTCCTTTTTCTATACCACTCAATATAGAATCCAAAAACAAAAGGCCTCCTTTTTCTCGCTTCTGAAAGGCCGTCTTCAACAAAACAACGGCTTTTTCATCATTCGATATTAAAGAAGACTCACTTATTTCTCTCACAGCATTTAGGAATTTTTCAACTTCTAACAAAGACCTGTCTTTCGGAAGAGAAGGAAGGACTATCCCTCCACTAAACGAGTCATCCCTGCCAACCCAGTCTTTCAAATAATCCCACTGCAAAAATCCTATCGCTTGGCGGAGAATATGTTCTCTGTTCTCAACATACTTCTTTAATCCCAACCGATTTCTTAAGGCCCGCCCTTTATAGAACCAATAAACTGCCCGCCGCAGGGGATAAAAGTCCTGCCCTTTATTTACCACCTTAGATACCGAAGAAACAAAAGTAAAGGGAAGAGGCTCCCCTTCCACCTTAACCGAAAACCTAACCTTATCTCGAACTGATACAGGTTCTAACCAGATTCTGAATTGAGCGTCCTCTATTCCGTCCACTACAGACAAAATCTGCTTGGCCTTTTTCTTAAGCAACAAATCATAAGTTAAAAGGAATCTGCCAAACTGGACAGGTTCTATTTGAGGAGAAATCACCTGATCAGGAGAAACGAGCGGTGCAAGGTTTACCCATGTCTGCCCACTAAATACCCCCGCCAAGAACCCAATTTCATGATACGGATACTCCTCTGCTGCCCAACCAGGAAAAGGAACCTGGGCAAAGATCAAGGAAAAGATCAAAATTAGATTTAAAAGATATCTAACCATCTGTTAACAATCCTTTCAAAACTATCAAACGGCATTTTTGGAAGTTCTTTTACAGAAAACCAAGCAAGATCCTGGGCATCATCTCCCGGAACTGCTTCCTCACCCAAAATAACCTGAACCGCATAACCAATTACCACCACTGAACCATACCGATTCCCTGATTGAGATTCTACTGATATCAAATCCACTTTTCCTATATCTACTAATCCCGTTTCCTCTTTCAACTCACGCAGGCAGGCCTCCATTGGGGCCTCCCCCACCTCCACAAAACCACCCGGTAATGCCCACTCACCTTTCTTAGGGGCAACCCCTCGTTTTATAAGCAAAACCTCCTCTCCTCGATAAGGCACGACACACACAACAGGCGGAGGATTAATAAAATACACCCATGAGCAGGCGGAACAGACCGGCCGTATCTTCCCATCTACTTCTCGAAATATCAATTCGGAACCGCACATTGGGCAAAACGAATAACAGTTATCTCTCCCACAGACCAAACCATACATTTGATAATCTTCCTTCGTCAGCATATGTTCTCTCCTTATTTTCTTGTTTTTAAAAATTCTAAAAACAAATTAAATATACTCCAAGCACAACTCAATATAAATATAATCCAAGATTACCAAAAAAACAAAAAGTAAGAGCTGTCACCCCCGCCGACTTCCTGTCGGCGCTATATTAAGGGGAGATTCCTCCCCTTAACAACCCCTCGTCGGTGCTTCGACTCCCTAAAAAATTTTAAGCACAGATACCCTATCTGTGCTTCTCTTTCATCGAAACCTCATCTCCCACTCTGGACCGGAGGGGAGTCGAACCCCCGACCTTCGGTATGCCGAACCGACGCTCTCCCAACTGAGCTACCGGCCCATAATGATATGGCCTTTATTATACCATAATTATAAACAAAGTCAGCCTATTTAACGCTGACGCTAAAATGCCCCTGGCAGGACTCGAACCTGCGCACCAGGCTCCGGAGGCCTGTGCTCTATCCCCTGAGCTACAGGGGCAAATTCGATACATATATTTTCAACAAATATCGCGCTCTTTCAAGGGCAATCTTACGATGACTAATCTGGTCCTTCTGATGGGAGGGTAATTCTGCAAATGTCTTCTTATGACCTCTTGGCACAAATAGCGGATCATATCCAAAGCCATTACTTCCTCTCATCTCTCGAGATATAGTCCCCCAAACCTCACCTCTACAGACCCCTATCAATCCATTAGAATCAGCAATACCTACTGCACACACAAATCTTG
Organism: Candidatus Omnitrophota bacterium; assembly: GCA_027065215.1. Taxonomy (GTDB): domain Bacteria; phylum Omnitrophota; class Gorgyraeia; order S143-82; family S143-82; genus S143-82. The sequence goes on from JAMOOT010000021.1 coordinate 16,579, forward strand.
CAGACCTATCCCTTACTCCCTCTAACATTTCTAACAATTTTTGATTATTCTTAAAATCGTCTTTTTCTGGTCCTGCAAACCTTGCTGAATATACTCCGGGCCTGCCTCCTAAGGCCATAACCTCCAAACCCGAGTCATCTGCCAATACTAAATCACCTACCCAATGCGCAACCCAAACGGCCTTCTTAATTGCATTCCCAACAAAGGTATTAGTATCTTCCTCTACCTCTGGGATAACGGCCTCTATATCAGATAAGGTCACCACTTCAAAATCATTGCCCAAAATACGTGAAAGTTCTTCAGCCTTCTTCTTATTCCTTGAAGCAATGACTAATCTCATAGATCCATACTCCTTACCATATGCACCATTCCAGCACAAACACCAGTTGCAGTCTCAACTCGTAACACCAAAGGACCCAATGTAACTGGAACAGCCCCTGCCTTTTGTGCCAACTCAACTTCCCTAACAGAAAAATCTCCTTCTGGGCCAATCAGGATTAAAATACTTGTTCCACTTTCCCTCAGCTCTTGAAATTCCAAAAGTTCCTTTAAGAGATGCCTTGAATTGGAACCCAAATAAGGGATAAATATTCGTGTTACCTCCGGAGCAAACCTTGCCAGGACATCTTCAAATCCCATCACAGGCTCCACTTCTGGTAGGAAGGGTGTCCCAACAGACCTGCAAACCTGAGATAAGCGTCTCAACCACCTGTCTTTAACCTCCCCTTTTTTCAACTGGACGATAGTCCTATCACATATCATAGGGACTAATTTATCCACACCAAACTCGGCTACCTTATCCAGAACTTCATCAAATCTTGAGGAAGACAAAAGCGAAACAGCCAAGATCAATCGAGGTGGCCTACGGGTAAGGACCTTTTCTTCAAAGACACTAACTACTGCCTTCCTCTCATCTAATGAAATCAAATTGCCCCTAAAAACCCTTCCTTCCCCTGTCAAGACATCCACTCTTTCCCCAATCTCTGCACGAATTACCTTTCTGAGATGATGAAGGGTCTCAGAATCGAGCAAGATTACCTCTTTACCTGAGACGCTATCACATGATGTAAGCAACACTCTAATCATGATTAGCCTCAATATCTATTAACTCTAAATAAGAAAATACGCCAGCATCTGTCTCTATCATCCCAGTGTCTGCAATGTTGCGAATAAAAACCATCCTTTCGCCTTCTTGAGTCTGGACCCTCCACCTACCAGGGATCCCTTCTACCCATCCTCTATATCTATCTATTATCTCCTCTGGGGACCGCTCTACCCAAAGATTTAACTCATCAATAAACAGGGATAAGACCTCCCACTTGTTCCCCTTCCAACCTATATCTCTCAGACTAATAACAGGACGATTCATCACAGAAGGGGTTGCTTCTACATTCACACCCACTCCAGATACAATCCACTCTCCCTTCTTTTCTAACAGGACACCTGCCAACTTCTTCCCCCTCCAGACCAGATCATTGGGCCACCGTATATGCACCTGATTTTTTTCGGATAACAGTTTATTGATGGATTCGATTAGTGCCACTGGCAAAAGAAACCCGTATATCTCCAGCGGCAATATCCCAAGCGGGATCAAAAATGAAAAATACAACCCCCCTTCTGGGGAAACCCAAGTCCTTCCCCGACGACCTCTACCTTTCTTTTGCAGATCCGCTCCCCACAGTATCCCGGGGGACAAACCATCCGATTCTAACTCTAACACCATATCCTGTGTAGAATCTACCTCTGCTGACCAAAACAAGAAATTTCCCAACAATCTACTCATATACAGGCAGGGGGCACTACATCTGCAAACGCATTAATTCCTGATAGGCCTCAACAAGTTTATTGCGAATCTGTATCATGGTCATAAATGCCAAATTAGCCTCTTCCACTGCCACTAATACTTCGTGAACATCCTTAACTTCTCCATTGGATAATTTCTCCATAGCCGACTCAGCATTGAGTTGGAGTTGATTTACCTTGTCTATGCTATCCTTAAGGATCTCGGCAAAATTTGAATCTTTATTAGATCCAACCTTGCCCGGATCCGGTAGGCCAGAAATCCCGTTTATGCCTATTTTATCTACTGCCATAGTAGATCTCCCTCTGACTTAAATTATACTCCTTCTCCAAGAGATAAGCAAACAATGTGCCAACTGAATAAAGGGATTTAGTTAATAAAGTTTATCCAAACTTTTCACTGCTGAACGAAATATCTCAAGTGGTGGCATTGTGCGATTATATTCCATTTCTTTAGATCTATCAGGGTATTGGGAACAAACTATAGCCCGTTCCGGATGAGGCATAAGCCCTAAGACTTGGCCTGTTACATCACAAATCCCTGCGATGTCCCTCAAAGAACCGTTTGGATTAGTCCCTTCGGCATATTTAAAAACAACCAAATTCTGCTCTTCTAACCTATTAAGGATCTCTTCTGAGGAAAAGAACTTTCCCTCAGCATGAGCCACTGGCATGAAAAGACGTCTATGGGTTACATACTTAGTCCAAGGGAGATCTCTTCGAATGAGATCTAATTGCACCCACTTATCCACGAACAATCCCGAATCATTATCCGTCAAAGTAACTTCCACATTAAATCTTTTTCCTATTGCGGGAAGAAGACCCGTCTTGACTAAGACCTGAAAACCATTACATATACCAATTATCAAATTCCCTTTCTCTATAAACTCCTCTATTACTTCTCTCAAAAACAACAATATCTCCAATGCAAGGACTTTTCCTGCGCTTATATCATCACCATAAGAAAACCCTCCTGGCAATGCAAGTATCTGATAAGAAAGCAAATACTTAGGAGATTGTCTCAACTGGTTAATATGAACTAATTCTGTCTTGGCCCCTGCCAACTGCAAAGCAAAGACAGTCTCTTCATCACAATTCGTACCAGCTGTGCGCAATACCAATGCCCTTACCATTACCACCTAAACCTGCTTCGCCAAACTCGTTCCAGATTCTTTACATCTTCGATTATGTAATCCTCTCCTTCTAATCCATAAACTTCAAACTTCTTTTTTGAAGTTGTTCGACCTATTAACTCAACTGGTAACCCCTCAAATATCTTCTCAAATCGACCTTTTTGTTTCGCATCTATCTCTACTATGAATCGAGAAGGACTCTCACTATAGAAGACAACTTCATTACTCCGTCTCTCTCCAAAGAAAGGCACATTATTTAAAAATATCTCCACTCCAATGCGAGATCCAATACACATCTCCGCTACAGTAACTCCAAGTCCACCATCTGAAACATCATGCGATGAAAGGATCAACCCTTCTTTTATGGCTTGAGACAAAGCACAAAATAGCCTCTTTGCCTGCACAACGTCTACCTTAGGAATAGAGGCCCCTATCTGCCCAAATTGATGTAAAAACTGACTTCCACCCAACTCATCTCGCGTTATCCCTACTATGTAAAGCAAACTATCTTCTTGTTTTAAATTGACAGAGACCACCTTCCCTATATCCTCCACTATCCCCACCGCAGAGATAAGAAGCGTATCAGGGATAGCTATGGAAGAGCCATTGATATTGTACTCATTATAAAGACTATCCTTCCCTGATATAAACGGAACCCCAAACCCTACTGCGAAATCATAACATCCTTTTGCAGCCCGTACTAACCCTCCCAAACGGTCCGGTTTATTCGGATTGCCCCAGCAAAAATTGTCCAAAATCGCTATCTTACTAAGAGGGACACCCACCACGATCAATTGTCTAATTGCTTCATCAATACACAGGCCGGCCATATGGTAGGGATCAATCTTCCCATACCAAGAATTTATCCCACAACCTATAGCAATCCCTCTTTTATTATGTAAATGAACCCGTAAAACTGCTGAATCCGACGGTCCTATCTGTCGAGGACCATGCAATGGCTTTAATACAGATCTGCCCTGCACTTCATGGTCATATTGACGAATCACCCACTCCTTGCAGGCAATATTGTAAGAAGACAATACCTGATGAAACACCTTCTGAGGATTATCTACCTTAGGAATATCTTCTTTACGCTTAACCCAAATCCACTCAGCGTATTTTTCTCGCAATGGCACTTGAGAATGGAGGAACTCTACATCTATATCCATCACCAAAACAGACTCATAATAAAGTCTTAACCTCTTATCTCCAGTAAATTCACCAATACACACCGCTAAAACATCTTCCTGTTCAAAGGCAGAAAGCAGATCATTTAAGTGCTCTGGTTTCACAGCCAAGACCATTCTCTCCTGAGATTCAGATATCCATATCTCAGTATAACTAAGCCCAGAATACTTCAACGGAACT
>JAMOOT010000022.1 GCA_027065215.1 Candidatus Omnitrophota bacterium
TAGGTAAATCAAAGTAGTTTCCTTCTTTTTTCACATCAGCTGGAGCCAGACTTATAGTGAGTCTGCCCTTTGGTATGTCAAGTCCGGTATTTCGTACAGCTGCCCTTATGCGTTCTCGACTTTCTTTCACTGCTGTATCCGGAAGGCCAACAATAGAGACATTAGGAAGTCCAGAGGAGATGTCCACTTCTATCTGGACCTCTATGACTTCATACCCTAATATACCGGCACTTTTGATGCGTGTGATCATACCAATAAAATTTTAGCACATATTAGCATCGACTCTGTGAATAAATCTATCCTCTGAAGGGAGAAAATAGGAGTATGAAAATGATGTGGTTAGAAGAAGATATAGTGTTATAATACCTTTGGTATGGATATAGAATCGCTTTGGAATAAGGCAATTAAGGAGACTGAGATCCATTGGCAAAGGTTGGAGTATCTTGCAACCTTCCAGCCTACAAGGATATCTTATATCCTGCTGTCTAAATCGGATATCTCTCCTGAAGATACGGTAGTGCGTAAGGGAAGTATAGAGGTATTGCAGCCGGTCATAATTGTGCCTCCGGATTATCCTATTTTTGAGGGGTTTAATTTTAAGGAGGATATTGGGTTAGAATCGGATTCGGTGAGGGCTTTTTTGTATATGCGTGGTATAAAGTTGCCCTCATTAAAATATTATAATAAAACATTTACGTTAGATGTGTGGGAGATGCCGATAACTGATGCCTTGGCAAAGATAAAAAATGACCTTTATAGACGTGAAGATACCAAGACAGGGCTTATTGTAGGCCCCAACGATGTTTGGCAATTTTCATTGCTTATATATGTGGCTTCTCTAATAGATAGATCTTTTGAGCATGATTTAAAACGGATTTGGGAGAAAAATTCGCAGGAGTAGGAGGTATATATCGATGCCTTATGTAGAGGTAAAACTGTTGGGTAGTTTGAGTCGAGACCAGAAAAGGGAATTAGCAAAACGGATTACACAGGCATTGAGTGAAGTGGCAGGGAAGAATCCTGGAAGCATTTATGTTGTTTTCCAAGAAGTTGAGAGAGAAGATTGGGCTGCGGGTGGTATACTTTTTGCTGATAAATAGATTTTATGTATAATTAAGATTAAATAGGATAAACGAGGGGGCAATGGTATGACAGTGAATATTGTGGATCTGTTATTACTGTGTATGGAAAAAAAGGCCTCTGATTTGCACTTGACGGCCCAGATGCCACCTATCTTGCGGATACATGGCGAGTTGGTTATTATGAGAGATATTCCCCCTATAAAGCGAGATGATCTGCGTAGGATGATATATGGATGTTTGACTGATGCCCAAAAGGAAAAATTTGAAAAGGAATTAGAGTTAGATTTTTCTTTGCACTTTCCTAATACTGACAGGTTTAGGGTCAATGTGCATATGCAGAGAGGGAGTGTGGAAGCGGCCTTTAGACGAGTTACTTCAAGTATCCCTTCTTGGGAAAGCCTTGGTCTGCCGCCTGTTGTAAAAGAATTGGCCCGTAAACCGAACGGGTTGATATTGGTAACCGGGCCTACTGGGGTTGGGAAGAGCACCACCTTGGCGGCAATGGTAGACCTTATAAATCAGGAATTTAGTAAGTTGATTATAACGATCGAGGATCCAATTGAATATCTGCACCGGCATGGCAAGAGTATAGTCAAACAGAGAGAAGTGCATCAGGACACACTCTCTTTTGCCAACGCCCTGCGCCATGTACTAAGGCAGGATCCAGATGTTATTGTAGTAGGCGAGATGCGAGATTTAGAGACGATATCCACTGCTATTACCGCAGCCGAGACAGGGCACCTTGTTTTGGCCACTTTGCACACCGTGGATGCCGCTCAGACGGTAGAACGTATAATTGATGTGTTTCCTCCTCATCAACAACAGCAAATAAGGTTGCAGTTGGCCGATTGTCTGCAGGCTGTGTTGTCTCAGCAGTTGTTAAAAAGGCAGGACGGACAAGGCAGGGTTTTGGCTATGGAGGTAATGACCTGTACCCCAGCAGTGCGTAATGTGATACGAGAGATGAGGATAGAGCAGATTCCCAATTTGATACAGACTGGAAGTCAATATGGTATGCAATCAATGGATAGTTCTATACGAGACTTGTATGCTCGAGGAATTGTTGGTTATGAAGAGGCGGCGACATATATGAAGGATCCGTCCTTATTGGAGCGCACTAAACCCGGTAGAGTAGGAGGTAGAGGGAATGAAGATAAAAGGGAAGGCCTACGTTTTTGGTGATAATATAAATACTGATTTTATCATCTCTGGCAGGTATAAGTTTTCTATAACCGACATAAATGAATTGGCCAAGCATATTATGGAGGACATTGCTCCAGGGTTTTATGATAAATTGGACCATGGGAATGCGATATTAGTGGCGGGAGAAAATTTTGGGATGGGGTCTTCTCGCGAACAGGCTCCTTTAGCTTTGAAGGCTGCTGGTATAAATGCGGTTGTTGCTAAGTCATTTGCGCGTATATTCTTCCGTAATGCCTTCAACATTGGTCTCCCTCTTGTGGAGGTGGATACCTCAGGGGTGGAGGAAGGGGATAACTTAGAGATAGATTTGGATATGGGGAAGTTTGTCGATATTAGTAGGGGATGGGAGAGAGAGATAACTCCTTTGCCTCAACTGATGCAACAGATATTACGGGAAGGGGGAATGATAGAGTACTTTGGTAACCACAAAACCCTTACGGTTCAATAAGGTTCGTGATAGAATAAACTTCAATAATAAAAGTGTTAGGGAGGAGTTGAGATGACTAAGAAGGACATTGTTCTAAAAATCGCTGATGAGACCGGGCTTAAACAGGCCGATGTGAAATTGGTGGTTCAAAAGACCTTTGATATCATCACTGAGGCCTTAGCGATGGGAGATAAGATTGAGTTGCGCAATTTTGGTGTCTTCAAGATTAAGGAACGTAGGCCCCGTGTTGGCCGAAATCCACGGACTGGTGAAGCAGTCCCCGTCCCTCCCCGTAGGGTAGTTGTGTTTAAGCCTGGTTTGGAAATGAAATCCAAGATAAAATAATGTTATCTCGATCGGTTCGAGGAACACGGGATATCCTTCCGGAGGATGTTCCTCTATGGCGGTTTGTTGAAGAGAAGGCACGGGGTTTTTTCTCCTGTTATGGCTATAGGGAGATTCGTACCCCCATCCTTGAGTATGTGGATTTATTTGTAAGATCCTTGGGGGAGAGCACTGATATAGTAGAAAAGCAGATGTTTGTGATAGAGCGGGGGGAAGACTCCCTTGTCTTGCGTCCTGAGGGTACTGCTGGAGTAGTGCGGGCATATTGTGAACACCGATTAGATGTTAACGATCCTGTGCAGAGGTTCTTCTATGTTGGGCCGATGTTTCGTGGTGAACGCCCACAAAAGGGAAGGCTTCGTCAGTTCCATCAAATAGGTTTGGAGTTATTTAATGTTGCCTCTCCCTTGGGGGAATTGGAGATAATAGAGGCATTAGTGGGATTCCTCAATGTAATCGGCCTTTCGGGATATACTGTAAAAATAAATTCTTTAGGGTGTGAGAAGGATAAACTTAGATTATCTGATCAATTGAGGTCTCTTTTGCAAGGGAGAAAGGATGATCTGTGTTCGGTTTGCCGAGACCGGTTAGAAAGAAACGTACTGCGCATATTGGATTGTAAGAATGAACAGTGTCAGTCTGTAGTCAGGTCATTAGGCGTGTTGGATAGTTATCTGTGTCCAGATTGTAAGGAACATTATGAGAAAGTAAAATCTTTTCTTTCTCATTTTAAGGTGAAATTTGTTGAGGACCCTTTTTTAGTCAGGGGGCTTGATTATTATTCCCGAACCGTTTTTGAGTTAACACATCCTTCCTTAGGGGAAGGACAGGATACATTTGCTGCGGGTGGCAGATATGATTGGTTGGTAAATGAGATAAGTGGCGGAAAGATGGATATCCCTTCGATAGGATTTGCGATTGGTGTGGAAAGGTTGCTGATTGCTCTTGCGGGATCAGAAAAGAAGAAAGATATGCATAATCATTTTGATGTTGCAGTATTATACTTTCCTGGCCTTGAAATTGAGGCCTTTTCCTTGGCAAGGGAAATACGAAAGAATGGAATTCGGGTATTGATGGATTTGACTGGCAGGTCGATAAAATCGCAAATGAGATGGGCTAATCGTCTTGGGACAAGATGGGTCTTGATTCTTGGGGAAGAGGAAGTAAAAGAGGAGAATGTAAAATTAAAGGATATGAGGCAGGGTGATGAAATTTTTATAGGTATGGGAGAGGTAGTGCAGAAGTTAAGGAATATGTTGAGAGAGAAAGGGGAGGGGCTATGGCTAAGAGGAGAAAAGTCAAACGGATAGGGATACTTACCGCTGGAGGAGATTGTCCGGGGCTCAATGCGGTCATACGTGCGGTTGTTAAGCCAGCTGTAGAGATGGGAATAGAGGTTATTGGGTTTAAGGATGGCTATTCGGGATTGATGTTTAATAAATGGAAAAAGTTAGATGGCCACGATGTCTCAGGGATATTAGTCCAAGGGGGCACTATATTGGGGACTTCTAATAAAGATAATCCATTTCGTCAACCATTTAAAGACAGTAGGACTGGAAAGGTTTATTATAAGGACCTTTCTGATGATGTGGTCCGGACCTATAAAAGGTTGAAATTAGATGCCTTGATATGTATTGGAGGAGATGGGACCCAGACTGTATCCAGTAAACTGGTAGAAAAGGGGTTAAATATCGTGGGGGTTCCTAAAACAATAGATAATGATTTGGTTGGGACAGATATGACCTTTGGTTTTGACTCTGCAATGACCACTGCAACAGAAGCAATAGATAAATTACATACAACTGCCCAATCCCATCACCGGGTTATGGTCTTAGAGGTTATGGGTAGATATGCTGGTTGGATTGCTTTGTCAAGCGGGCTTGCTGGTGGAGGCGATATCATTATTATCCCTGAGATACCTTATGATATTAATAGTGTGTGTGCTAAGGTCAGGGAGAGGAGTCGCAAAGGCAAGAGGTTTAGTATTGTGGTTGTTGCAGAAGGTGCTCGCCCAAAAGGGGGGGGATTGGTAGTTAAAGAGGTAATCAAGGATAGTCCAGATCCTATAAGGTTGGGAGGTATAGGAAACAAATTGGGCAAGGATATAGAGGAGCGCACTGGACTTGAGACCAGAGTGACCATATTAGGACACATCCAAAGGGGCGGGACACCTACTCCGTTTGACCGGATATTGGCTACTCGTTTTGGTATAGCAGCCCTTGAGTTGGTGCGAAATGGAGATTTTGGAAAGATGGTTTGTTTAAGGAATGGGAAGATGGCCTCTATCTCATTGGAGAAGGTTGGAGGGAAGGTGCGGACTGTCCCTAAAAATTGTGAGATGATAAAGGCAGCCCGAATGATCGGAATCTGTCTGGGGGATTGAACTAAACAATGGACCCATACTGGCAGGTGGGACTAATCTGTGTCTTGTTTTTATTCTCTGCATTCTTTTCAGGTATAGAGGCAGCATTATTTTCTCTTTCCCAGGTTGCTCTTGCGAGGATAAAAAGGCGAAATCCGCGGAGGGCAGACAGGATATCTGTCTTATTACGCGATCCGAACGCAATGATTAATATCATCATCACAGGTAACACTATTGTCAATGTTGCCTTTTCCGTTGTTTGGTCTTCGATATTCCTAAATATGTTTGGGAAAGAGTCTTTGACTTTGGCGGTGCTTTCTGGAACATTGCTTTTACTTCTGATTGGGGAACTTGTCCCTAAGGTTATTGCCCTTGCCAATCCAGAGGCATTTGCCTATGTAGGAGTCCCTTTTCTCGAATTGTTTTCTAAGTTCCTTTATCCCTTGGCTAAGGTATTCGAAAAGATTCTTTCATTTTTGTTCTCTCGAATAGGGATAAAGACAAACAAGATGGATTTTTCATTAAGTGAAGATGAGTTAGAGGCACTATTAGAATTAGGGAAGCAAGAAGGTGTATTGGACGAGTCAGAGAAAGAGATGCTTGAAGAGGCAATGGATTTGGATGAACGCACAGTGGATGAGATAATGACACCGCGAGTTGATATTGTGGCAGTTGATGTATTGAGTTCTTTTCAAGATTTGCGAAAGATTGCAGGGACCAACCGGCATTCAAGACTTCCAGTCTACAAAGGAAGTATAGATTACATCTTGGGGTATGTTCGCCTCAAAGAAGTTCTCTTGCACCCGGAGAAGGATTGGCGTTCTTTTATGCGGAAGGCCTTAATGGTACCAGAGACCAAGTCGATAACCAAACTCCTTGAGAACCTTAGGGAAGAGGAGGAAGATTTGGCTATAGTCGTTGATGAATATGGTGGCACAGCAGGATTAGTTACCATAGAGGATGTTATTGAGGAATTATTGGGAAATATAACTGATGAGTTCGATGTAGATCAAGTTGATATAATTCGGCGTTCAGATGGTGCATATATTGTATCTGGGATGACATCTTTGCGAGATTTGTCTGAACGGTTAGAGATCGAATTTGATGTGGATGAGATAGATACAGTTGGTGGATTTGTTATGCACAAATTAGGATATGTACCCAAAGGCGGTGAGAGGTTTCTGTATAAAGGTTGGGTTTGGGAAGTGGAGAGGGTTAGAGGTAATCGCGTGATACAAGTCATTATAAAGGCAGGGTAAGATGTTAGTGGTTTTATTATTTTTATTTATCTTCCTTTCAGCCTTTTTTTCTGGAATAGAAACCGGATTTGTTTCCCTTAGCCCGATAAAGATTGAGGTATTGAGGCGCAAACGTCCAAGGATTGCCGCTAAGATAAGGGTATTGAGAAGAAATTGGAACCTGTTTTTAAGCACTACCCTTATAGGCAATGATCTGTCTTTAGTTGCTGCATCATCATTGTTTACCTATATAGCAAATGTCCGGTTAGGGATTACCAATGAGGCAATAATTACTGCCTTGTTTACGGTTGTGATGTTGATCTTTGCTGAATCAGGCCCCAAAGTATTGTTTCGTTATCATAGTGAGCGCTTGGTCCCAGCGTCTTTGCCGTTGTTTATATTTTTTCAGACCATTTTTTATCCTTTGGCTGTTTTGTTTACTTATCTAAGCCAAGGGTTGCTTCGTTTATTTAAGATAGAATCGCGAGACAAAAGAGGTATCTTTGTTACACGTGAAGAGTTGCGAATGCTTCTATACCAAGGGAGTACTGCTGGGGAACTCCATAAAGAGGAGCGTACGCTTATAAAGCGTATATTTGATTTTTCAACTCGCAAAGTGAAAGATATAGTGACCCCTATGGATAGAGTGGCATTTGTGGAAGATGATTGGGACATATCCAGAATTTTACATATGGCAAGAGAAAAGGAATACTCCCGTTACCCAGTGAGAAAAGATGGAAGGATAGTCGGGTTTGTACATATATTAGATTTATTATATATGCCACCAGAAGAAGATTGGCATAGTTACATCCGTCCGATAATATATGTATATGACCAAGCACCTGTTGGACAGGTGTTTTATCAGATGCAGTCAATCAGAGTTAATATAGTTATAGTTTTTTCTGACGATTATCAAGTAAGTGGTATAGTTACTATGAAGGATATAATGGATGAGATAGTAGGAGAAATAGTATGAGATATTGGTTGTTATTGTGGTTGGTTTTGCTACCGTTTAATGCTTTTGCTGGAGGAGAAATCTCCAATAAGATGGGACCTTTAATTTTAGAGGGGGATTTTGCTCAGGCAATTGTGGAGGGGGAACAGTTGATGGCCGAATATAAGGAAACCCGTCCACCAGTTGAACTGTATTATTATCTTTTTTTGGCATATGCCAATCTGGGTAAGACCCTTCGGGCAGAGGATATCAAGCGTATTATGATACAGGAGTATAATTACCATTTCCCAGTTGGAAAAAAGGTCTTGAGTAAGGGAGAAATTTATCAGGTAGGGGCATTTAGGTCTCAAGGTAATGCTCGGCGTTTGGCAGAGAAACTTAATAGGCGAGGAATATCTGCTTGGATTTTATTTGATAATGAATTTTATAAAGTTAGGTTTTCCTGCTCTGATAATTGTCGACGGGTGATTTCAAAAGTGCAAGCGTTAGGTGTTTCACCACGTAAGATTAAGTAAAGTGTAATTTACAAAAAGAGGGGGAACGATATGGGGATTCAAGAGGTATTATCTACATTTGTTCACGGTGTATACATAATTGGTGCCAAGGAAGGGGATAATATAAATGGAATGACTGCGGCATGGGTCTGTCAATGCTCATTTTCTCCTAAGATGGTAGCGGTAGCGATTGCGCCTGAGAGATTTACTTATGAGTTGATAGAACGGTCTGGTAAGTTTTCGGTGTCTCTATTACGAGATGGGCAGATTGAGTTGGCAAAAAGATTTGGGGAAGTTTCGGGACGTGATAAAAATAAGTTTTCAGATGTAGACTACTCCTTAATAGAAGATGTTCCTGTTCTAACAGATTGTCTTTGTTGGGTCGTATGTGAAGTGGATGGAAGGTTAAAGTCAGGCGACCATTATATTATCACAGGTAGGGTATTAAAGTCTAAACAAGTAAGGCTGGGTTCGCCATTGATATTCCGTTGGGAGGATTACTTTTGAGGTTTGAGAAGGATTGCTTGGGAGAGGCCTTAGTCCCTGACGATTCGTATTTGGGGATTGATTATATCCGTGCCAAGGATAATTTCCCTTTTTCAGGGCCTAAGGTTCCGTATCCCTTGATCAGGGCCTATGGCTATGTGAAGAAGGCCTGCGCATTGGCAAACTGGGACTTGGGATATCTACAAGAGGATAAAGCCAAGGCAATATTACAGGCGTGTGATGAGATAATCCAAGGCAAGTTTGACGGTCTCATAGATATCTCTGCTTATCAGGGAGGGGCTGGGACGTCAACTAATATGGCGATAAATGAGATTATCGCCAACCGATCTATAGAACTTCTTGGCGGAAAGAAAGGGGATTATTCTATAGTTCATCCTATAGAAGATGTAAATATGCATCAGTCTACCAATGATACTTATCCTACCGCGGTCAAGGTATCTGGGATGTTTTTGTTGCGAAATCTATCTCAATCTATTGCTGAATTACAGGGTGCGCTGCAGGAAAAAGAAAAAGAATTCTCTGATGTAGTTAAGTTAGGACGTACAGAGATGCAACCGGCTGTTCCTATAACCTTGGGAGCAGAATTTGGAGCATTTGCTGAGGCAATTTCCCGTGACAGATGGCGAGTTTTTAAGTGTGAAGAGAGATTAAGAGTAGTAAATTTAGGTGGCACTGCAGTGGGAACAGGTTTGACCGCTCCTCGAAGGTATATCTTTTTGGCAGTAGAAAAGTTGAGGGAGATAACAGGACTACCATTGTCTCGGGCCGAACACATAATGGGAGATACGGCTTTTTTGGATAGTGTAGTGGAGGTGTCAGGCATACTTTTGGCCCACGCAAGCAATTTGGTGAAGATAGCCAATGACTTGAGATTGATGAATATGCTTGGTGAGATAAGATTACCACCTCGACAAAGGGGTTCGTCAATAATGCCGGGGAAGATTAATCCAGTCGTTTGCGAGGCAGTGATTCAAATTGGGTTGGAGGTGATGGAATCAGTGACGGTAATTGCTCAGGTCAATTCTATGGGATCGTTTCAAATAAATGAGTTTTTGCCTTTGTTGGCACATAAGTTTTTGGGATCTTTGGAACTACTTATATCAGCAAATAAGACCTTTCTGGGATATATAAAAGAGATAAAATCAGACCCACAGATCTGTCGAACGTATTTAGAAAATAATCTGGCAATAATAACTGCCTTTTTGCCAGAGATAGGATACGAGAGGGCAGATTCCTTAGTGAAGGAATATCTTGAGTTGAAACAAAGGCCTAACTTCAGAGATTTCCTTGAGGGCAGATTAGGGGTTGAGTTGGTTAGGCGTGTTTTATCTCCGGATAACCTCACACGATTGGGATACCGTGAGCAGAGATGAAATTTGTCTTTTTACGAGACGATGACGTGTTTTCCCTGACAGAGCCGGGATTTTTGCCATTTTTTGAGTTAGCCGGCAGGTATTCTATTCCGATTATGTATGCGGTTATACCGGGCAGATTGGATGAAGATACCGCCCAATTCTTGCGGGAGAGATATCTGGAATCTCCTCATTCTTTCGATATAGTTCAACACGGATTGTCTCACTTGAATCACAACCCGAATTGGTTCCCTAAGTATGAATTTGGTCCGGGGCGGGATTATCTTGTCCAGTTGGAAGATATCCAAAAGGGGATGGATATTATGGAGGAGTTTTTTTCTGGTGTCTGGAAATTGGTCTTTGTGCCTCCTTATGATGGCTTTGATGAGATTACACTGAAGGTAGTGCGGAAGTTGGGGTTTTTGGCCTTTTCCAGCGATGAGTTTTATATTGCAGAAAAGGGACTGATAAACCTTCCCTATACATTTGCCTTAAACGATTACGCAGAAGATGGCCATCCGATACCAATTCCCTTCAGAGAGATGTTGCGTAGATATAGGACTTCTTGGGTGATAAGGAGAAGGTTATTGGGCATTTTGTTTCACCATTCTGTCTTGAAGGATCCATCAGCAGTGTTTGAATTGGAGTTGTTTTTTCGCTTTTTAGTAAGAGAACAAGAGAAAGGTCGGATTAGATTGATAACAGTTTCTTCAATCCTTCCCCGGTTGCAAATTGAGGGCAAAAAGAGAGAGTAGGTTGAGATCCTTTTTTAAGAAGGATTTTCTGGATAGCTTCTTTTAAGATGATAGGAGAGAGTTTTTTGTCCTCTATGATCTCGCATGGGGTTAAGACGGAGGATAAAAATTTACTGCGGATTGGTTGCTCGTTAAGGCCGGAATACGTTTCTGTGCCAGTAAACGGGACCAGAATCGTTGGTTTTGGATGAGATATTAGATGTAGACAAGAATTGTAGGAGGCCGAAGATATTACTAATTTACTTTTTTTGATAAGGTCTTCTATCTGGTTAGTTTGTCTTATTACGATCACGTTTGAGGGTACGGAAAGAAATTTAGTAGTTTGGGAACTTGGGCCTAATAAAATGACAAATCTTTCTTGTGTCATCTCCTGTGCTATTTCCATGATAGAGGAGATGAGTCTCTCCAACACTATCCCCGATCCTCGCATTGTTAGAATGTATCCCGAGTCTAATGGAGGGAGTGGGTCCTGAGGTATCAGCGGAAGCGAATATGGTTTTAGGTATCCGGTGAAATGGCTTTTAGAAGAGATCGAAGTTAAGAATTGTGGTAATCGAGGATTAATTTCTTGCCAAAATTTGATCTCTTCTAAGTCACAATGAAACCAGATCTGATCAAAGTCCTTTATCATTTCCAATACCAAAGGCATGCGGTTGGGATTTAGTATAGGGTATCCCACACTGGATATGATGATTTTTTCCATTCGTTTCAGCGCTGTTATCAGATATCTATATTCTTTGGCTAATTGAAATCGTCCGAATGGAAAATATTCGAATATAATGTATTTGTAAGTAGCAAGAATTCTTAGAACCTCTTTTATTCGGTCACGAGAGAAATAAATTAGGTATTTAGATGAGAAAAACGTCTCCTTCCCTAAGGTTGGTTGAGAGACAAAGTAGTGCTGGAATGGAAGTTGGTGATAGTCGATAAATTCTTGGGGAGGAGAATAACAGAGGCAATCAAACTTTAATTCCTGGGCTATAGAAAAGACTCGAGTACTATGACCAAGGCATCCGTAGTGAGAATAGATTATTATCCCATTTCTACTCATGTCAATTATAATAATACCGTAAAGAGAGGAAAGGATAGTGGGAAATTTTGCTGAACGACATAGAGAGATATTGTTAAGGTATCCTGAACCATGGAATTTCCCTCCTATGGTGTTTTTAGACATAATAAATTATTGCCATATTAGGTGTTTGTTTTGTTGGGAACACTCTCCATGGGTAGGTAAGAAGATAGATCCTGTAATCTTGGAAGTCTCGGATATAGAGAGGGCATTTGGTAAAATAGAAGGAGAACAATTAGAATACATAGGTATCTCGGGTGATGGTGAACCCCTGCTTCATCCAGATCTGTTGGATATTGTAAAATTTTTGAGGGGGAAAACCAAGAGGCTTTCACTAACAACAAATGCCATCCTTCTTTCAGAAAGGCCTAACCTCTTGAATTTCCTTGATTCGGTATCTATCAACTGCGCTGGCCTCTCTCCAGAGATATATACCTATCTTCATGGAGTCAATATCAGTGAATGGAAGAGGTTTTTGAAGTCATTAAAGTTGATTTTAACGAATAAGATCAGAACCGGGAGGCCATACATAGAATTGGTCTACATCCTTACCAAGGAAAATGTCCATCATATTAAAGATTACCTCCTGACTGCAGAAAAGCTTGGAATAGATGAAATAGAGTTTAAGATAGTAGATACGGTAGAGCAGACCAGGGCTTTGCAAGAATTCGACTTTCAAAAAAGCGAAAAGATAATCAGGTCTTGTTTATCTATTCCAGTAAAATTGAAGCATAATCTGGAAGAGGTATATTCAGAGTTTAGATTAAATGGTAATTCAGTTTATGATTTAGATGCATGTTATATACCTTATTTTGCCCTATTTATTAATTATGATTCCACTGTGAGGTTTTGCTGCCATAATGAATCGTTTGTTCTTGGTTCGATTCGCAATGAGGATCTACTTTCTATTTGGCGCTCCTCTAAGGCTCAAGATATGCGGAGGATGTTTGTAAAGGAATTTGATCTCTCTAAACCTCCTTGGAATGAAGAATGTCGTTATTGTTTTTGGGCTCGGGAAAACAGAGATATAAAAGATTTACTTGACAGGGTAGATGGCAAATCTTATCCTCTATAATAGAGAGATGGGAGGTATAGGGTATATATGGTGAAGTTTTGCATATATATTTTGGGGTTATGTGGATTATTCTTAGCAGTGTTCTCTGACATTGGGATGTCAGAAAGTCGTCGGACAGTGATGGTCTTTTATCCTTCCCCTTATGGTGAGTATGTTGACCTGCGCTCAAAGTATATTGCTGTAGGTAGTAATCTGATGGATGCAAGTCTTTATAACTCCCAGGATGGAGAGATTCATATACAAAGCAAGGCTGTATTTGGGGATCCTAATGATTCTTCTCATCAGGGTTCGATTGCCTATGATCCCTCTGGAATATTTTCAATAGAAACTAATCAGGATGGAAGGGTATCTTTTGGTGGAGCCGGAGATATATCTGTTGGCTCAGATCTATCACTCACTTCAGAAGGTAAAGTCGATGCAAATGTTAATGATGCTATGACACTTGCAGTGGGGCAGACGGCGGATATATCTGTTGGGTCAGACTTATCAGTTAATACTGGCGGTAACATAAATGTAGATGATAATGGTGCTATGACACTCACAGTAGGTGAGGCTGGGAATGTGTCTGTTGGATCGGATCTATCGGTCAGTGCTGGTGGGGATGTAGATATAAGTGGCGATAACACAATAAGTCTCACTGCAGATGAGACGGTGGTAT
The DNA here is from genome assembly GCA_027065215.1 of Candidatus Omnitrophota bacterium. Classification (GTDB taxonomy): domain Bacteria; phylum Omnitrophota; class Gorgyraeia; order S143-82; family S143-82; genus S143-82. The sequence continues at coordinate 13,523 of JAMOOT010000022.1, forward strand.
CTATTTCTCCCGGAGGAGTGAATATCAATAAGAAGGTTACCATAGAGTCTGGTGGGGCGGATATAAAAGGTAACGTTAGTATAAATGGTGATCTTACCGTAAATGGGAGGCTAAGTATATGCACATAAAGGATTCAGAAGTCTATACAGGATGGGAAGAAGTCAAGTTTAAGAAAAGTCTTTATTCTCTTTTTAGTTTATATAATGCCTGTTATGTCTTCATTGATAAGGCCTATTTTATTGTAGATGAGGATGAAGAAAATTTTATAGTATATATTAAAGGGAAGAAGGAAGAGGATACTGAACGAATAGCCCATGAACTTGCCAATCAGATGATAAATTATCAGCGTTATTTTTCCAATATTAAGGAAAATAATGAGATAGCCAAACTTATAATTCAAAGGGCATTATTTTCTTCTTCTCCTTCGTTGGTAAAAGAGGCTGAGGAGAAGGAGATAGAGGAGTTGATAAAAGAGTTAGAGCAGGATGCAAATGAATGATAATTGGCCTTTACCTTTGCAGACGGGAGAGAGGGAATTCTCATTGCCTTTTGAAGTATATCGGATAGAAAAATTACCAGTAAATGTCCTAAAGAATCTGGGGATAAGTCTATCGAGAAGAGAGGGGGAGAGGGTTAAAATTGTTCTTGATTCTCATGAGAGACCAGAGGAGATTTTAACTAATTTGCTTTTTTATGTTAAGGAATATGTCACTGGAAGTTAAGGATATGAACACTAAAGAAAAAAGAAGTGTAGATTTTGCCATGTTACCGTTTTGGGCAAAAGAGTTAGATTCTGACTCAATTCTACTTACGAATCGATTTGGAGGATGGGCTATCTTGTCTAAGGATGCGTATTATTCTATCCTTTCTGGTCAAGTTTCTTCTGATGTAAGAGATTTATTGAGAAAATCTGGTTTGGCTATTACGAAGGAGAATGGGGAGGTAGTCGTTGAGAGATTCCGTTCTCTGAATCAGCACCTTTTTGAAGATGTGGGACTGCATATTATGGTAGTGACTACGCGATGCAATTTGGGGTGTGTTTACTGTCAAGCGAATAGTGGAGATTATGCAGATATGGATGTAGAGACTTGTGCTCATATAATAAAGTTTATGTTTGATTCTCATCGACAGTATATAACTTTGGAATTTCAAGGGGGAGAACCACTGTTAAATTGGGAAGTAGTGAGGTTTGCTACTGAAAAAGCGGTGGAATGGAATAATGGGATAAAGAATCTGAAGATTGCTTTGGTAACCAATGGAACATTATTGGATGAGGAAAAAGTAGATTTTTTGAAGAGGTTTGATGTTGGTGTTTGCATCTCGTATGATGGGCCTAAGGAGGTTCATGATTTTAATCGGAAATACTTAGATGGGAGAGGAACTTACGATGATGTAATAAAGGCTATGGGGTTGGTAAGGCTTAAACGCGCGAAACTATCGGTGATTACCACAATTACTCGAAAGAGTTTAGAACATGCTAAGAAAATAGTGGATGCATATGTAGACATGGGATTCCCTGTCTTGGCGTTTCGTCCTATGAGTCACATCAATATTTTGCCCGAGGTATGGGAGGAAATAGGATATGATGAAGACGAGTTTTTCTCGGTCTATGAGGAGGTAATTCGTTATATCTTAGAACTAAATAGAAAAGGAGTAAGGATAAAAGAACGGATGATGGACAATGTAGTTAAGAAAGTTCTGTTTGGTGTGGATCCTCATTATGTTGATATGTGCAGCCCTTGTGGGGCGGGTAGAAGTGTGCTTGCCTATATGCCGAATGGAGATATCTATCCATGCGATGAGTCGCGGATGCTAAAGGATAGAGAGATGTTCAGATTAGGGAATGTAAAGACTGATACCTACGATAAGATTACTGGTTCGGATAATGTGCTGAATATGGCAATATCCAGTAGTTTAGATATCGTTGATCCCAATAATCCCTACATTGCCTGGACTGGTACTTGTCCAGTTTATACTTATGTGGAGACCGGGTCTTTGATTGGTGCTTGTTCTATGCTTAGGTTTCATAATCGTGCTATAGATTTATTTTTCAAATTTTACCCTAAGTATAAGAAGGAGTTTAAGGGATGGCAAAAGATGAGATAAAACGTACTCTTTCTTCGTTTGTAAAAGATGATGCGGGTTTTGTTTCCAGGGATTCGCTTTTGAAAGTAGGTGGATCTAGTTTTATATTTTCTTCTTTATTATTAGGATTGCCTTCTAATGGGGAAGCCTATGAGTCACATACAGATTTGAGTGGCGATGCTACGCATGTAAATTGTTTGACTCATGGTCCCAATGGGTGTTCTCCTGTAGGACATCATAATCGGCAGGAGCATATAAACCATAGTTCTAATTGCTATTAGGAGGAAATATTATGAAGATTCATCGTACTCTTAGGAATTTTTTGACCGATGAAACAGGATTTGTAAGTCGAGATAAGTTAGTAGTGTCTGGTATGGTTTGTAGTTCATTATTGTGGGCATTTGGAGAGGTATCTCAGGGATATGACGGGCATTTTAATAAAGACGATTATCACGCGAATTGTATTACTAATGACGGAACGGCTACTCCTTCGGAGGTTCATCATATAAATGAGACTCGTCATCTTAACCATACAAGTAATTGTTATTGAAAAATGGAGAAAAGAAAGACAATAATAGGGCTTATTGGGGGGTCAGCGTTAGCGTCAGTTTTCTTAATTTTCATTTGGCATAAAGATGGAGGATGTGCTTTGAGTTGTAATACATCTGGAGTTACAAAAGTAGATTGTGATAATTTCCCTAGCCCTCCATGTTCAGAACACACATCAGCCTGTGCTTGTGGTGGCACCACACATACCTCCCATACTAATGAGACAGGAGGACCATGTAGCGGAGAGGATCAAGTTGAACACACCCCAAAAACTCATACAAATTATACTTGTAGTGCGTGTGAGCATGATTTTCTGACGCTGTCAAACGCTAGTGGAGGATGTGGTCAGGTGACACATCTTTCTAATCCACCAGAAGATATAACTACACACATAGATCATGTTTCTACAGGTGGACACATAGCCTATGTGGAGACTTTAGCAGAGGAAGAGAGTGGTGAAGATAATGCTGGCTATTCAGCTACAGGGGAAATAATAGAGGATATAGATACAGGAAGCGGAGAAGACAGTTGGTGTGTGCACAAGAACGAGTGTACTACTCATAACGCGTGTGCTCATTGCAGTCATACCAATTCTCATAGCAATTACAGCACACATACAAATGTCTCTTGTCCTCCTGATTCAGAAGACTGTACCCATACCAGTAGTACAAGTCATGGTAATTCTCATACTGATTATGTTGCATAGTTTGGGGATATGGTGGGAATAAGTAAGTTAGGTATTATGAGGAGGAACAAAATGAGGAAATTTTTCTTGATATGTTGTTTAACCTTGATTTTTCCTTCTTTAGTTTTTGCTCGATGTGCAGGAGGAACATTGACATTACCACAGATCTTGCGGGCAGTAAAGGACCGGGTTATGCCCTACAACTTGGATGAGGATACTCAGGGCTATTTGGAAGATATGATCTGGGCCCGATATTTGGGAGAAAAAGATCTGTTCCCAATAGATGATCCAGAAGCAAAAGAGATGATGAAGGCAGTTGTATCTGGCGATTGTTCCAGGTTTTCTTCTTATAAGTTAAACGAATGTTTGGGGTTGGTGAAATTTAATCCATCCAGATTTATCTCTGGTGCATTGCGATCTTTAGGAGATGATATGGTAGAGGAAAAGGATTTAAAATTGATGTATTATATCTATGTATTTTATGCGGATGCTAAGCGGTTGGAACAGTATGGAAAAAAGGACCCCTTGGCTGCATATGTTTACTTGTTCTTAGCAGACACGGATTGTTCTTGTATTGCAGCGAAAAGGGTGGAGAGTTGGTTTTCTTTGGTGAAGGTATTCTTAGGGAAGGGAACTGTCCCAGGAAAAGTGCAAAAGATCCCAAAGATTCTCAAAGAATTGGTTCGAAATATTGATATAGCGACATACTATAAGTTTAGGAAGTCTTATTTTTAAGGAATCCTTTACATATCATACGGTATCTGCAAGTGAGACAAGTTGAACTAATCTCCGAAAGCATGCGTTGCTTGATAGCTATTTCGCTAAACCACGCCTCTGTTAAGTCATAACCAAGAAAGTGTGAATCATAATAATCTAAGTAGAATCCTTCTATAGGATGAGATCGGTAGACCACTCTACTATGGCCCCGATCAGCAAAGTTCCCCATTGAGAGATTCAGTATCTTCCAGTTAAACCAGCATAAGGGAGTAAAATTGGCTATTTTTACTTTGATTTTAGAGTGTTTGTTAAATATTTCCATTTTGGAGATCAGTGTTTGCCATTCTTGTTGCGTAAGATCAGGTGCAGGTGGAATGGGGCGGTAGACTTCCCAAAGGAGTGGTTTAAGTTTGTGAATTATCTTGGCATACGCGGAGAAGTTTTCAATGAGTTCTTTTCTGATTACAGTTCCAATTCGCAGGATTGGCACAAGTTTTTTTGCCTGCAGTATTATAGCAATTTTTCGTGTAAGGATGTCTCTGTCTTGCGATAAATTGAGGGAAACTAAAAGGTTTTTAACAGGATATGCAACCAATATCTGTAGAATCTCTGGTATGGTGCCATTGCTGTTTATTATGATGGAAAGATTGTATTCTTTTATTATTTCTAAAATAGTGTTGAGTTGGGGATGCAATAAAGGTTCTCCTCCAGTTAGCCTTATGGCCTTGATTCCAAGTTGCGTTGCGGATTGCACGATTGTTTCTATTCGTCGGACTGGTAAGTGTGCGCCTTTTTGTCTTGAGACATGACAAAAACTACACTGTCTATTACATTCTCGAGTGATCTCAATTACTACTTCGTTAGGGATAAGTTTTATAGGTTGAGCATATTTTGTGGAAATTCTATTAGCCGGGAATCCAGGACAGAGGGGTTTTAGATCGCAGTTAAGGCAAGATTCTATGACTTGACCATCGGAGTAGTCTGGGATTACAAAGTGATATAACTCAGGTGGCAATAAACAGAATGGTATTCCTTTTGTTAGTGTAAGATGGATATGGTATTGCATCATCAGTTTAATCAGGTTGTTGCGTATTTTAGGATTCCATTTTTTTATTGTGATAATAGAGATCTCAGACATAGTGGAGAAACTTGAAAAAGAACTTTAAAGAATCGCTCCATATTAGGGTGGTTGCCAGAAACATAAACGGAGAGAACGGAATACGTGTTTTGGTTTGTTCCTTTATTACTACGTTTTCTACAAATGAATAGATTCCAGTATAAAATCCAGTTGTGAGGAGATATCTAAAGAGATGGATCTTCCCATTTAGTGATGCCCAGGTGAGTCCGAAAAAAAGGATTAAGGTTGTTAGAAAAAGGAGTATTCCCTGCACTTGCTGAAAAAGTTTCCCTCGAACTAAAGAGAAGATCTCATAGGTTAAGAAATAGAGTATTGGATTAGAAAGCGAGATGTGACTAGAGAAGATTGTTTTTATTATCCATGTAGTTGATAGGACAAAGACAAGGCGCCGGGTAAATTGGAGTATATTTGAAGACGAGGGAACTAATCGTTTGGGGTCAGATACGAGAATCTGAATTAAGAAAAATGGGAGAAAAAGTAGAAATCCTATCATGAAAGATGTGATGGCTATTATAGCAGGTATAGGTATTGGAGAGTACCTATGAGCCAATGGACTGGTTATCACGGAGAGCGCTATTAGTAATTTTCCGTCGCCTGCATTCCAAAAGTTTAGATAGTATAGTCCGAATCCTATTCCAAAGGCCCATAAAAGCGTTTGCAAGATAGTTAGTATGTCTGCTCTTGGGTATGTTATAATAGAAAACACAAATAGCATGGATAAAATCAGAAAATTTGGGATCCTTTTTTCTTTTAAGTCGAAAAACGTAGTGATAACTCCAAATATGATTAAGATGAAAGTAGAATACATCTTATTTTGGTCTTAACTTTAATAATTGTATTTATTATGCGATTGGCATTTTATTACAACCATTATAACAGTTTAGGGCATGGCTTGAGAAGTTTTAATCTCCTTTCATATATCAAAAAACATTTGCCGATGGAGATTCTCGTGTTACAGGGTGGAAAACAACAAAATTTGTTACCCTTCGATAAGTTGGGACGACGTGTTATTCTGCCTTACTCGTTCTCTAAGATGGGAATGATAGTGGATAGATACCCGAAGTTACATGATCGGATTTTGTCTACTCCTTGGGCTCAGAATGTATTGGCCAGAAGGTTAGAAGTCATTTTATCCGAATTAGAGAAATTTGCTCCAGATCTCCTTATAACTGAGTATTATCCGATGGGCGATGCGTTTTGGACTAACGAGGTTCCGATTTTTTTGGAAAGAATTCGGAACAAAGTAAAACGGATATTTTGTTCTTGTGGATACGTAAGTCCAGTAGATGAGGCAGTGGAGGTTATAGGTGAGTTTTACGATGCAGTTTTTATCCATAGCCCGCAGAGATTTTTAGAGTCTTATTTGCGGTACTTTAGGTTTGATGATAGGGATAGGGAAAAGTTTATGCCTGTTTTTGATGTGCATCGGGACAAGATATATTATACTGGGTTTGTGATTGACAGAGAGGAGGAAGAGATAGAGAGGTGGGATGAATATATATTGGTATCGCGGGGAGGGGGCGTAATAAACCGTAAGATTATCTCTTTGGCGCTGGGATTTTCTAAGTACCGAAAAGATTTGAAATTTGTTATTGTCTTGGGCCCTTCCACTCCTGAGTCAGAAGTAAATGAGGTGAAAGAATTAGCAGGAGAAAACGTGATAGTTTATCACTATGTTTCTCGGCCTCAGTTTAACTATTTATTAAAAAATTGCAGAGTAAGTTTGAATATGTCAGGTTATAATACATCAACAAAGTTGTTGTATTACCGCAAACCTGCGATAATATATCCCCTTGATGCGGTAGAGCAGATGGCCAGGGCTAAGTGTTTGACAGAGTTTTTGCCGATTCGGATAATTGCAGAATCCTCTTTGTCCTTTAGAAAATTGGGTGAGTGGGTGGAAGAATTGTGGGAAATAAAACCTTCTTCTGTGTTTTCTGAAAGCGATTTTCAGGGAGAAAAGGATTTTTTGAGGGCGTTACAATATGAATTGCAAGCGATTCCTGAGTAACATCCCTATAAAGAACGTATGGGTTTTTATAACAGATATATGTAATCTTAACTGCGATTATTGTTTTTTTAAGTATCGAAAGAATAAACAAACATTATCCGAAGGGCAGATAAAGAGTCTTTTAGG
>JAMOOT010000023.1 GCA_027065215.1 Candidatus Omnitrophota bacterium
TCAGCTTGTGGACGGATAAGACGATAAAGATTGGGGACTGTCTCTATATTATGCCCTATAACTTCCACTTTCAATTTTGCCACCTGTCTTATTAAAAACAATTCTCCCCCAAAATCAGGAATCAATAATTCTATTTTAAGTGAAGGGAACTTTTGCTTCAAGGAATTAACTAAAAAACAAAAATGGTCCGCCCCTTTATCTGGCAAGTCATCACGAGTAACCGAAGTAATCACCAGGAACTTAAGAGAAAGTTCCTCGACCAATTTTTTAATAGCATCGATTTCCCATTCATAATCGCGACCTTTTCTCGCCTTAGGCACCGAACAAAAACGACACGCCCGAGTACAAACTCCACCCAAAATTAAAACTGAAAGCCTACCCAAAGAAAAACATCGAGGCCGATTAGGACATCGACCAGAAACACAAACCGTCTCTATCCCTAATCTATTGAGGCGATTAGCAAATAAATCGATCGAATCTGTACAAGGGATACGAATCGTAGACAACCTTACTGGGCCTGTTTTATCCTATCGTAAACAGCCTTTACCAATTTCTTAGTAAAATCAGGATGCTCTATGAGATATTTTATAGAATTTTCTTTTCCCTGACCTAATTTCACATCACCTGCAGCATACCAAGCCCCTGCTCTATTTATCAACCCAAGTTTAAGCGCTGCATCAATGAGAGACCCTTCAAAAGAGATACCTCGGTCATAATAAATCTCGAATTCTGCCTCCCTAAAAGGAGGTGCAACTTTGTTCTTTACTATCTTTGCCCTAACCACATTTCCAATAATTTGATCTGCTTTCTTAATTGGCGATATTCTTCTCAAATCAATCCTCACAGAGGAATAAAACTTCAATGCCCTACCACCAGGAGTAGTTTCAGGGCTGCCAAACATTACGCCAATTTTTTCTCTTATCTGGTTTATAAACAAGACACACGTGCGTGTCTTGCTTATCGTTCCAGTAAGTTTTCGCAAGGCTTGAGACATTAACCTTGCTTGTAACCCGACAAAAGAATCGCCCATATTCCCCTCCAACTCTGCCCGAGGAGTAAGAGCAGCCACCGAATCTATAACTACAATATCGACCGCATTTGACCTTACAAGTGTCTCTGCTATCTCCAATGCCTGCTCACCTGTATCTGGTTGAGAGACCAATAAATCACTGACCCTGACCCCAACTCTCTGGGCATAAGAAGGATCAAAGGCATGTTCTGCATCAATAAATGCTGCCACCCCTCCTTGTCTCTGGGCTTGGGCAATTATACTCAATGTGAGCGTTGTCTTTCCACTTGACTCAGGGCCAAATATCTCTATAACCCGCCCCCTGGGAACACCACCTACTCCCAAAGCGAGGTCCAAACTGACCGACCCAGTAGGAATCGCCTCCACATCTAAATGTCTTGTCTCGCCCAGTCGCATAATAGATCCCTTGCCAAATTGCTTCTCTATCTGGGCGACCGCCAACTCCAATGCCTTCTTTTTATTCGATTCCACGCCTTCCCTATTAACCTGCTTGTTAGTAACCTTTTCTGCCATAACCATTCCCCCTTCAAAAACAAACCGACTAATCTTGAATAAATTCCCTTACTAAATTATATATCTTATGCGGATTGTGCCTTATTACACCAGATATGTCAACTACATTACCTAATATTACCTTTACACCAAGTTGCTCTATCTCCCGCAAATCTCCCCAAAAGACCTGTTTAGCCCCCTCTTCTGCATATTTATCCAATGCATCTTGAGGGATAGTAGTAGAATTTACTACACAAAAAGACAAAGTCCCTTGGCCAGCATGCTCCAGAATCGCTTTGATGTGATCATAGACACTATAACCATCTGTTTCTCCTTTCTGTGTCATTACATTACATACATATATTTTAGGAGCCGAGGTCTCTTTCAGCGCCCGAGAGATACCCGGAACTAACAGGTTGGGAATAATACTGGTATAAAGGCTACCCGGACCCAAAAAAACAATCTGTGCCTCTCTAATAGCCTCCACGGCTTCTTCACAAGCAACTGGTTTTTCAGGATCAAGAAACACCCTTTTTATCTTCTTACCTGCATTGGGGATATCTGCCTCGCCCTTTACCCTACTCCCATCTTCATATTCCGCCACCAAAGATACCTTCTCAAAAGTTGAAGGCAACACTCTTCCTCGTATCGCCAAAACCTCACTGGCTGACTTAATAGCCCTCTCAAAATCACCTGTAACCTGAGTGAGCGCCGTCAAAAACAAATTGCCAAAACTATGCCCACCCAATTCTGGAATATCCTTGGCAAAACGATATTGAAACAACTTTCTCACCAAAGATTCCGCATCAGCAAGAGCCACTAAACAATTTCGAATATCGCCTGGAGGTAAAATATCAAACGTATTCCTTAATCGACCTGAACTACCACCGCTATCCGCTACTGTCACTATAGCAGTGATATTCGATGTATACTCCTTCAATCCTTGTAACAAAACCGACTGCCCAGATCCACCTCCTATAACTACTATTCTGGGCCCTTTTGAAAGGACATGCCGATGATATAACACATCCGCCAACTCAGAACGCGGCCTACGAGGGAACAAAGTCTCCACCAATAAACAAAATACCTGCCAAATTCCAACAATAAGCAAAACTAAGCCAGAAAGTAAAAAGAACCAATCAAAAAAAGAGATATTGCGCAAATTATTAAGTGAATGAGAAGAACCAAGAATTATCAAAAACAAGCCAACTAAAGATAAAAACGCCCACCGCTTTATCCCAACGCCGGGGTAAAACCACTTTACAACTCTGACCAACTTATCAATTATATCTTTCGTCTTCTTCCTCAATGAGTTTTATTGCCTCTTCTCTTGTCTTAGCCTCCACAAGTATATTACGGAAATTTTTGTCCTTCAAAAGGCGTGTAATCCTGGCAAGGGCCTTGAGATGAGGGCCAGCAGACTCCTTTGGAGCTACCAATAAGAAAAATAGATAGACCTTTTCGCCATCAAGGGCCTTAAAATCTACTCCCTTATGCGAAATTCCAAAGGCTGAAACCAATTCCGAAACAAACTCACTTTTAGCATGTGGAATTGCAATACCATTGCCAATAGCAGTGGACCCCAACTCCTCACGGGCTATTAATTCCTTAAATATCTTTTCTTCTACATCTTTTTCTATCTTGCCATGTTGAACCAACACATCCAACAGTTCTTTGATAACTCCGTCCCTATCTTCGGCCTGCAACTCAGGTACCACACATTCAGGTGAGAGGATATCCACGATTTTCATTTCACCACTCCTTATGTTTTTATCAGATCCACATCCTAACCCTCACACAAAAATAAGCGGGTGATGGGATTCGAACCCACGACAACCACGTTGGCAACGTGGTGCTCTACCAACTGAGCTACACCCGCCTGATATCTATAAACCGCTAATGCGAGAGGTGGGACTCGAACCCACACTCCATCACGGAACTAGATCCTAAGTCTAGCGCGTCTGCCAATTCCGCCACTCTCGCCTGACAAAGAACAAGGCCACCCCATAATAAAATGGGTCGTGAAGGATTCGAACCTTCAACCTTGGGCTTAAGAGGCCCCTGCTCTGCCAGTTGAGCTAACGACCCATCTTGAAATACGATTTATATCACAAAGCCATCTGCTCGTCAATCCCTTCGGCCAAAACATTAATTAAAATAATTTTGTCTCGATACAACTCTACAAATTTCTACAATAATTAAACACCGGCATTCTTATTTCCGCTCAATCAATCTTTGTGGATATTCACAATAATTCACCTCTCGATAAGTCTACCGTCTTTGAACAAGCCTCCCACTCTAAAATCTAACCTACTCAATCCTCCTTACCTCCATCTCCCCAACTTGCCTTCCCTCACTATCTATATTTATCCCCACCAAATATATCTCCTTACCCGCTCCCTCATACTTCTCCCAATACCTCCTCTCCTTTATCTGCTTTATCGCTGGTTCATTCGCATCGGTCTTTATCTCCACCACATACACCTTATCCCTCGCCAATACCACTATATCCGCCCTCCCCCTCCTGCTTACATCCTCTCCTCTTACCTCATAGCCAGTGGACATAAAAAACGAAAACAGGACACTG
>JAMOOT010000024.1 GCA_027065215.1 Candidatus Omnitrophota bacterium
GCAAAGAGAAGAGAAAGAGCAGATAGTAGAGGGGGCATAGGTTGTGGGAGTGGTTTGAATACCTGGGAGGTTTAGCGGTTTTGTTCTCCCAGACGGTCCTTTGGACCTTTGTCCCTCCGTATACCCCCTATAAAACACTTCATCAAATAATCCGAATAGGGCTAAACAGCCTTGCAATAGGTTCATTGGTTGGTTTATTCACTGGGATGATACTTGCCATTCAGACGGCTTACCAGATGGAAAAAGTTTCAGCGGAGATGTATATATCCTCCTTAGTTTCCCTATCTTTAGTACGGGAATTAGGCCCGGTCTTGACCTCTTTGATTGTAGCAGGCCGAGCCGGTGGGGCCATTACTGCTGAAATAGGGACAATGAAGATAAGTGAGCAAATAGGTGCTTTAAGGGCGTTGGCAGTCAATCCGATAAAGTATCTCGTAGTCCCGCGCTTTTGGGCCTTTGTTATTTCTCTACCAGTACTGGTAATGATAGCCAACTTTCTGGGTGTAATGGGTGGTTATTATGTCTGTGTCTATAATCTCTCAATTCCTTCTAACCTTTATTTGATTACAGCCTTTAATTCTATAATGTTAAAGGATATTATGATTAGTCTGGTAAAATCTGTAGTCTTTGCAATTTTGATTGTTCTTATAAGTTGCCAAGAGGGATTTTTGACCGAAGGCGGCGCGGAAGGTGTGGGTGAGGCAACAATGCGTTCAGTGGTTTACTCTTTTATAGCGATCATATCAGCTGATTGGATATTAAGTTCGCTCTTTTATTTTATTTTTTCATAAGCATTGGATTGTTGTAAGGTGGCGTAAAGAATTATTTAGTTTTAAATATTTTATTTACTCGCGATGGTTTTGTTGTAGATGGGAGAAAGATAGGATGCTTGTAGTTGAATTAAGACATATCAAAAAGGCCTTTGGCAAGAGATTAGTCCTGAATGGAATAGATTTGTCTCTTGAGAAAGGACAGACTTTAGTGATTATTGGATGTTCAGGGATAGGGAAGAGTGTTACATTAAAACATATAATTGGTCTTTTAGATCCAGATGAAGGAGAAGTGCTTGTCTTTGGCGAGAGGATGTCTTATCAGCCAGAAAAGATAAGGAATCGATTGAGACTTAAAATAGGAATGGTCTTTCAGAATGGGGCATTGTTTGATTTTCTTACTGTCTATGATAATGTGGGGTTTGTCTTGAAAGAGAAATATGGTTGGAAGGAAGATAAAGTTAAAGAGAGGGTTATGTGGGCATTGGATCTGGTAGGTATGATTGGTTCGGAGGATAAATATCCTTCAGAATTGAGCGGTGGAATGCGTAAACGGGTTGCCATTGCTCGAGCGCTGGTCTATGAACCCGAACTTATGCTCTACGATGAACCTACTGCAGGCCTTGATCCGATTCGTTCAGATATGATAAATCGACTGATATTGAAGTTAAAATCTATGGGAAGAAGTGCGATAGTGGTAACCCATGACCTAAATAGCGCTTATACAGTGGCCGATAGGATTTGTATGCTGCATAATGGCCGGTTTATAACAGATGGTACGCCAGAAGAGATTCGCAATAGCGATAATCCGATTGTGCGTCAGTTTATCGAGGGACGGGCTGAAGGGCCGATTGCGCTTTAAATAAGGGAGGCGTTATGCGTTCGATTGAATCAAAGGTTGGTATGTTTATTGCGTTGGGCATATTTATTTTGGTCTTGTTTGTCCTGAAGGCTGGTGATTTTGATTGGTTCCGTAGAGGATATTATGTGGAGTTTGTCTTTCCTAATGTTAGCGGGTTAAAGATAGGCTCCCCTGTAAGATTGGCAGGGGTCAATATTGGGTCAGTGAAAGAAGTGAACATCGTTTATGATACAGAAAAGAAATCTTCGCGAGTGGAGGTATATGCCTATATAGATCAAGATATACGGATTCCAGTAGACTCCAGAGTAGAGATTATCTCTATCGGGCTTTTGGGGGATAAAGGTATAGAGGTTACACCGGGAATAGATTATAAACATATAGTAAGACCGGGCGATATATTGTATGGTAAAAAAGAGACCGATTTGCAGGCCTTGATCAAGGAAGGCAAGGGCATCGCTGAAGAGATAAGAAAAGGATTAGGGACGTTCAACGATATTATAGGGGATAGAGAGTTGATTTCTGCCATTAAGGGTTCGGTAACTAATTTTGGAAAGGCATCTAAGGAATTGCAAGATACATTAGTTCAGTTGCAAGATATCCTCTCAGCCATAAAGGCCGGGCAGGGAAGCGTAGGCAGGTTTATTTATGATGATACAATCTATGTATTGTTAGAATTGACAGCCTATGATCTTAATCGAAAGTTGAATTCTTTGTTAGATGATATACGTCGCCACCCATGGAAGTTATTCATAAAGACTCGAGATAAAAGCGATTATAAAATCAGGAAGAAGAGATAATCTTGGCCAAGACTTCATTTGTATGCCAGAATTGTGGTTATCGGTCTATCAGATGGATGGGCCGTTGTCCATCCTGTGAGAGTTGGAATACCTTTGTTGAAGAAATAGAGCCAGGCAGATCCTCAATGGCCACTTCGATTCGCCAAAGTATGTCATCATCGGAACCTGTCCCTATTACAGATGTAGAGATAGAAGAGGCAGAGCGAGTGAAGACGGGTATAGGAGGATTGGATTCTCTTTTCGGAGGAGGATTAGTCCATGGATCTGTTCTTCTCTTGGGTGGGGAACCGGGTATAGGCAAATCCACTCTCTCATTGGAATTGGCCTCTAAATTAGCCAATCAAGGTAAGAAGATTCTTTATGTGAGTGGTGAGGAATCATTAGTCCAAGTCAAGATGAGGGCTGAAAGAATATCCGCATTATCAGATAACATATTACTTATGGCCGAGACAAATTTAGATATGATAGTGAATGCGATAAAAAAGATAGATCCTTACTTAGTGATTGTTGATTCCATACAAACAGTATTCCTACCTGAATTGCAGTCTTCCCCTGGTTCAGTTGGACAGGTTAGGGAATGTGCTGGATCCCTTTCATTTTTGGCAAAAGATAGAGGTATTACCTTGATTATTATTGGCCATGTGACAAAGGAAGGGACCATTGGAGGCCCTAAGACATTGGAGCACTTGGTAGATGTAGTGTTATATTTTGAAGGGCAGAGATTTGATGATTTTAGGGTGCTTAGGGCGGTAAAGAATAGATTTGGCCCTACCAATGAACTGGCTATATTTCAGATGAGTTCGATGGGGCTTTTGGAAGTACCAAATCCTTCTGAATTCTTTTTATCGCAATATAGCCCTGATCAACCGGGGGTCTGTATAGGGGCAATAATAGAAGGCACGCGGCCCTTTCTGGTAGAGGTGCAGGCCTTAGTCTCTCCGACCAGTGGCTTTGGTGCGCCGTTGCGTCGGAGTCAAGGCATAGATCCTAATCGATTACCTATGCTACTCGCAGTGTTAGAGAAGCGATTGGGATATAGACTTTACGAATACGATGTCTTTGTGAATGTTATGGGAGGGATAAAAATAAAGGATCCGGGTTTGGATTTAGCAGTTGTTTTATCCATAATTTCTTCTTTACGTTCTCAACCAATCCCTGAAGGGATAGTGGCTATAGGTGAAGTAGGACTTATAGGAGATGTCCGGTCAGTTACTATGATGGAGCAGAGAATAAAAGAGGCAAAACGCACGGGCTTCAAACGGATAATTGCTCCTGAGAAAGGCTCGTTGGATCTTTCAGGAATAATATCTGAGATATGGTAAGACGTAATTATGGTGACGCTCTTCCCTTATAGGCATAAGGTAGCATTAGGTCAATGTTTTCTTGTAGATAGATCTGCCAAGGAAAGGATTCGTCAGATCCTTTCTCAGGAATTAGATCAGAAAGCCTCAGTTTTGGAGATAGGAGCAGGTTCGGGAGTATTGACGGAGATTCTATTGGATGTTGGTATATCTCGGGTATTTGCAATAGAGTTGGATAGGAGGTGGGTTGAGTGTCTTCGAGAGCGGTTTAAAGGGGAGAAAAGGTTGAGTATAATTCAAGGAGATTTTAGGAAGTTGGATATCAATGGATTTTTAAAAGAGAAATTTTACGTAGTC
>JAMOOT010000025.1 GCA_027065215.1 Candidatus Omnitrophota bacterium
ATGAAAGTAAACCATCCCTTTGATTTTCCGCAATAATCGAAAATATTTCCTGAATGGCCACATTAGGATAATCTTCAACAAAAAAATTCCGATTATGCAAGAGTTTATCCCTATGAAAGGCCTTCACTACATCCAACAAATAACCTTTTCTGACAACACCTATATCTAATTTCCACACATCTGATACATCTTTCCCCATAGAATTCAATTTAAGCAACTCTTTAATAAGTATTTCATCTAAAGTAGAAGCACGCTTACGCACCAACTCAGAAAAAGATATAGAACCAACCTCTGCCTCGATTTCCTCATAGGACCTAAATATCCAACTTTGATTAATCCTATAAACAAACTTCTTAGCCATTATGTATTTCATCATTTCTTCCAAGAACATTACATTCCCGTGAGAGGTTTTATACAAAAGGTCTACTATCCTTCCATCCATAACGGTATTATCTAACACACTATTAAGCCAATCCCTTACCAGATCTTGATTAAATGGCTTTAATGTGAGCAAACGAATCATAAACCTGGATTCAAATATGGCCAAATAGGATTGCACAATTTCTGAATCTATATCTGAATCAATAGAAAATATAACCCTTACTCTATGCGGATAATTACGCAACAATCTTACTAAACTCCATAAACTATCTTCATCGGCATAAAATAAGTCATCAATAATAAACACTATTTGATAATTAACTAACACCTGACGAATAAGTTCGTCAACGAACGTTATAATCCTTTGGGGATCATCCTTTGTCTCTAATGTTTTAATCTCTTCTAATGTCTTCTCTGAAAATCGTTCCAATAAATCAGGGTATATATCCAAATAGTTATTTTCAAAATACCTCCATAGTTCATAGAGAAGCGGATATCGAGCCCCATAAGTAGTTGCAAAAAAAGGAATAAAAGAAGACATTGAACCTATCTTTTCCGCTTCTTTCAGCAACCGAGTTTTACCAACTCCAAATGGCCCTGTTATCCCCAAAACAGCCTCATTTCCACTGGCAAAAAAATCCTTAATCGCAACAAGATCTTCATCTCTCCCAACAATTTCCTTAGCAGGAAACAATTCTAATATATCCCGACTAAGCAAGGTAACCGACGGAATATCCGAAACCAAAGCCACACTATCCTTACCCTTGCTTTTAGCAATGTAAAGTGCCTCATCTGCCAAACTCAACAACTTATCTGAATCTGTGGTATCGTCGGGATATCCAGCCAGACCAATACTTATTGAGATCTCTATAGTCAAACCTGCTATTCCCGTAGAGAACCTTTGGCGAGAGATATTCTCTCTTATTCTCTTAAGAACCGTTAAGGCCGAGATAAGCCCTCCATCAATAAGTAGCAATATAAATTCATCTCCTCCAAATCTTATGACCTTATCGCTCGCTCGAACCGAACGGCGAAAAATCGAAGCGACTTCTCGTAATATGTTATCGCCTTCCAAGTGCCCATAAGTATCGTTAATCGCCTTAAAATCGTCGACATCAATAACCGCCATCCATAATGACCTGCCTTCACGATCAACTAACTCTATCTCGTCTTTCAGGTGTTCATAAAGATAACGACGATTTAGTACTCCTGTAAGATCATCTATGTATATAGAGTCTATTCCAGTCCCCATACCACGCCCCTTAAAATAGGATACCTTAAGGATATCAAAGCACTACCACTTTTACATCATGAATCAAATCGATAGATTTCAATTGTTCAACAACCTCTTTTGGAATTTCACCATCGAGGTTCAATACCATTATAGCAGATCCCATTGGTTTCTCTCTACCAAAAGTCATTGCCGCTATATTTACTCCCGCCTTCCCCAGAATTGTTCCCAACATACCAATAAGTCCAGGCCTATCCTCATTATACGTAACAAGCATCACGCCTTTAGGAACGGCCTCAAGGTCGAGATCATCTATTCTAACTATTCTTGGTTCGTCTTTTTTAAATATAGAACCAGAGACACAGTAAATCCTTTTATCTGTTTTCAAAGAGATCTCTATAAGATTGGCATAATTCTCAAGATTCTGTGTCTTGCCTTCTTTTATCTCCAAACCCCTTTCTTCAGCAATCAATTCTGCATTTACATAATTTACAGTATCTTGGACTATCCCAGAAAGAATCCCTTTCAATATTGCCATTCTAATTGCTGTAGTATCTTTTGAGATAAAAGGTTCACCTCGATACGTAATATGCACTGATTTTAATCTGCCCTCCATAATTTGAGAGATAAACCTACCCAACCTTTCAGCAAGGTTAATATAAGGATACAATACATTGTAAAGCGTAGGGTCAATCGATGGATAATTGGCTGCATTGAATATCCCTCTACCAGTTATTGCATCCTTTATCTGCTCGGCAATCTGAACCGCTACTTTCTCTTGAGCCTCCTTGGTAGATGCCCCCAAGTGGGGGGTTCCTATAAGATTAGGCAACTCAAATAAACTCCAATCCTCTGGTGGCTCTTTTTCGTACACATCAAGGGCAGCACCAGCGATCCAACCTTCCTTCAATGCCTTTTTAAGCGCCGACTCATCAACTATACCTCCTCTGGCACAATTAATTACCCGGGCAGTTGGTTTCATCATCTTGAGCCTACGTTCATCTATAAGATGGCGCGTCTCTTCAGTAAGCGGGGTATGCACCGTAATAAAATCCGCTTTTTGACATATTTCATCTATTTCGCTTGGAGAGATCCCCAACTCTTGCAACTTCTCTATGGGCAAATAAGGGTCATATCCCATTATCTTCATCCCAAACCCCTGGGCACGCTTGGCTACTTCACGTCCAATCCTTCCCAATCCAATAATCCCTAAAACCTTTCCGTAAAGTTCAACTCCCATTAATTTCTTTCTTTCCCATTTTTTCTCTTTTAACGATAGATATGCCTGAGGTATGTTTCGAGCCAAAGCAAGTAGTAGGGAAAGGGCATGTTCTGCAGTGGAAATCGTATTTCCACCCGGGGTATTCATTACGATTATCCCCCTGCGTGTTGCTGCCTCTATATCTACATTATCAAGGCCTACTCCCGCTCTTCCGATAAACTTTAACCTCTCAGCTGCCTCAATGATATCAGCAGTAACTTTTGTTCCACTCCGAACTAATAAGACATCATAGTCCTTTATAATCTTCTTTAATTCTTCTGGTGACAATTTCACCTTCTCTACAATCTCTGCATCTGGAATCTGCTTCAAGACCTCAACTCCCGCCGGTGCAAGTGGATCAGTTATCAATATCTTCACCGCCATATCTAACCTCCTAATCTTGATTTGGTTAATCTTTAAATTAAATATTATACCTGATAAAATTGCCCTCGCATAGCGTCCTCAATACACGTATAATTTACATCCTATTAATTTTCTTTCCTCTTCTAATTAATATAACCAACTATAATCAGGGAGATCATCTCCAATAAGACCCACAATATAATCCCGACATTTCTGCGTTATTCCTGAACCATCCTCAGAGATAAAATCCTTAGGCAAGTGCCTTTCATTTAAGGCTATTTCGTCTAATTCAATATAAGAAAACCCATCTTTTTTTATCTGAACTTCAACCCCACTTAATCCCCTCTTGGCTAAATCCACGGCATACATCCCAGCATCATAAGCAACATCAAAATCAAGTTCCGATCTGTGACATACACTCATTCTCTGAAAACTTCCAGGCCTTTCCCATCTTGCCCTTATGTTAAGTCGTTCCTCTACCATATTGGCCAAAACCTGAGAAGCACTCTCCACATAACCATGCCCAAACTGGTCTGCAACAATGCCTTTCTGTTTCTCTGCAACTCTCCTTCCAGTGGTATCTTTTACTGTCTCTGAAACCACCACAACAACAAATCCAAACTCTTCATATATTCTCCGCACTCGCTCTATAAACCAATCATAGTCAATCAACCTCTCGGGAGGACACAAGAGATGCGGTGGTTGCGATGCCTTTTCTTTCAACCCCCCTGATGCCGCGACGATCCATCCAGCATTCCTGCCCATAACCTCAATTATCTTAACTGGATCAGAGTGTCTCATCGCCCTCGTATCAAGGCCTGCCTCTTGCACACATATTGCAACATAACGGGCTACACTGGGATACCCCGGACAAAAATACATATGAGGGAGGTCGTTGTCTATAGTCTTAGGAATACCTATCACCTGAAGATCATATCTCATCTCTCTACTTGCTTCAGACAATACCTTGGCATTGTACGCAGTATCATTGCCACCAATGAGAAACAGGCAGCCTATATTCTCCTGCCTCAATAATTCCACCACCTCTTTGGATTTATCCTCAGACAACTTAATCCGAGACGATCCCAGAAAACCCGATGGGGTCCGTGCAATCCTTTCTCTGTATTCTTTGGAAAAAGAACTTAACTCTACAAAGTCGAATAAAAAGAGCCCATGAATACTATATTTAGCCCCATAAATCTGATCAAAGGCCTTCTCTCCAGCATTAACGATACCAATTAAAGAGGCATTTATCACAGGTGTCATACCACCGGACTGCACAATCAAGGCATTCTTCATAGATATCCCCCTTCCCGCATACTATAATAGCCATCCTTTGAGACAACTAAATGGTCTAATATCTCTATGCCTAATAAGTTACCACCTTCTACCATCTTCTCTGTAAACCTTACATCTTCATCTGAAGGTTCCAGTTTCCCAGATGGATGGTTATGAACTAAGATAAGCGAAACTGCCCCCACCTGCAAGGCCACCTCAAAAATCTCTCGAGGATGTACACCAACCCAATTCAGGGTCCCAACAGAAATCACCTGGCGATATATCTCTCTGTTCCTAACATCCAAGTATAGGACCAAAAACGATTCCTTTCTGGATCTGGCAATATCCATAGATATATGCCAAACGATCTCCGGAGATCCAATCTCTGTATTTCTCCTCTCTTGCAACCTCCTCCCTAACTCAATGGCTGCAACAATCCTACTGGCCTTAGCCAAACCTACTCCATCGATCTTGATCAAGTCAGAAAAAGAGACATCTCCTAACTTGTCCCACAACACCTTTTCCACTCGTCTGGCTAAAGTCAATACATCCTTTTTCTGAGTTCCAGTATCTAAGAGAATAGATATCAATTCCGTATTTGACAATCTTTGAGGCCCATAAGTAGCCAATTTTTCTCTTGGTCTATCAAACTTCGGTAATTCCTTGACCCTTTTATATTGCATATCGGGAAAACCTCTTGCGGTCCTCTTTTTTAATCCCTAATCCATCTCCATCAGAAAAATTCACAAAAAGATCATCTCCATATTGGCCTTTGCAATAACTGGCCAATATCCTGGCACAAAGCCCATGGACTGCTGGATCCTGCGCTGCTTTTCCAAAAATAAGTCCCAACGGACCAGGCACACCCACTGATTCAAGCAACACACCTTTACTCTTATACCTCTTAATCACCTCATTCTCAAACCTATTTCGCCCTATGATAAGCCCTGTATCCTCAGCCACCAAGAAATGCCTCCCAGTCTTTATCAGCGGATAAATCACTAAATCTTGTCGGTGAAACCTGCGTACATATGCCCTAATGCGCTTAGATATAAATGGGTCCGTCAAAAGGCATCCTCCTGCAGGCTGAAGCGAGGGATCTATAGCAATTCCATAGCGCTTAGATAATTCAATCTGCCTTTGCCTCCCTCTCCCTTTTATATCCAACAATCTTGCTCGGTCAACCCATCCTTTTCTCTCTGGCACTGTCTCAGGCAACAACTTAGCACTCAACGGCCGCAAGAGATAGCCTTGAATCCCAGACAATTCCTCAACTTTTCTTAATCCATAACTATTTTGAGAAAATGGCCGTTCTCCTAAGACTTCTCCGGTAAACACAAACTCTGCTCCTAACTCAGGCATAAGTTCACCTGCCTTACGGACCATAAAGGCATGACAATCTATACAAGGATTAAAGTTCTTCCCATAACCACAGACTGGAGACTTCAGAACACCTTCTATATATTCATCAAGGACAGGGACAACAATCAAATCTATCTTGAACTTCTTCGCGAGGTCTTTTATCTCAGGACGGGAATAAAAAGGGGTAAAAAAATGCACACCAATCGTCTCCACTCCCTGCTCTTGCAACACCTTAAAGGCAAGAACACTATCCAAACCACCAGAAAAGAGCCCGATCGCCTTAATTCTTGCCATCTCAACCTGCCCCTCCCACCCTCCTGAAAACCTCAAATCCTACCTATATTTGCCTTAAACCAATCAACTGTCCTCCTCAGACCCTCCATAAGGTCAACTCGACAAGAAAACCCCATTACATCCTTCAACTTTGTAGTATCGGCCAAAGTATGCTTAACATCGCCTGGCCGCGGGGGAGTAAAGATTGGCTGGACATCTTTGCCCAATATATCATTTATAAACTTAACCAAATCTAATACAGAACAACTCTGGCCGCAAGCAAGATTAAATATCTCTCCTCCAATTCCCTCTTTTTGACAAGCAAGAAGATTGCCATCTACAACATTATCTATATAGGTAAAATCTCTGGTCTGGCTCCCATCGCCATGGATAGGAGGGGGATCATTTTTTAATATACAGGTAATAAATTTCGGGATAACCACTGCATATTGATTATCTAAACTTTGCCTTGGGCCGAAGACATTGAAATATCTCAACCCAACCGTCTCTAAGCCGTAATTATGGTAAAAACAACGGGCATAATATTCATTCGCTAATTTACTGGCAGCATAAGGAGAGACCAATAATGGCAGCATATCCTCCCGCTCGGGAAGAGTAGGTTGATCACCATAGACTGAACTGGAAGAGGCATATACGACCCGCTTGACTCCATTATCTCTGGCAGCAATAAAGACATTCAACGTCCCATGTACATTCACCTCATCATATTCCAATGGGTTTTCTACTGATTTAGGGACTGAACGCAAGGCTGCCTGATGGATTACATAATCTACCCCCTTCATAATCTTTTGCAACAGACTAAGATTACGAATATCGCCTTCTATAAATTCAATATCATCTATTACGGAAGCAAGATTTTCCTTATTGCCCGCTACCAAGTTATCTATAACCTTAACTTGATGGCCATCTTTAACCAATCTCTCAACGATATGAGAACCAATAAACCCAGCCCCACCAGTAACTAAATACCACGCCATAATAACCTCCTATCACAAAGATTTAAAATATAATCCGCGAAAAAAAGCAAGATAACAATATCAGAACTGTCTCAAAAACCTCACATCTGCGCTATAGAATAAGCGAATATCTGGGATGCGATATTTTAACATACACAATCTTTCAACCCCCATCCCAAAGGCAAATCCAGTTTTACCTATGTACTTTTCTCCTACTGCAGATAAGACTTTGGGATGTATCATTCCACAGCCTAAGACCTCTATCCAACCCGAATACCTGCATACCGGACAACCTTCGCCCTTACAGAAAAGGCAGGAGATATCTACTTCAGCCGACGGTTCAGTAAATGGAAAATAATGAGGCCTGAACCTCAGCTGTATCTCATCATAAAAATACTCACGGGCAAACTCCATTAATATCCCCTTAAGATGGGAGAACCGCACACCAGTATCCACTAAAAAACCCTCTATCTGATGGAACATAAAACTATGACTGGCATCTACAGCATCCGGCCTATATACTCTGCCAGGGACAACCACCGCTACTGGTGGAGAAAACCTTTCCATAATCCTAACTTGCATAGGTGAAGTATGACTCCTAAGAAGATACTTCCCTTTTTCTTTATCCGGAGGCAGATTAAGGTAAAATGTATCAAATGCATCACGGGAAGGATGTGTAATATCAATATTCAATGCGCTAAAATTATAATATTCCTGTTCTATTTCCGGGCCGTCACTTAAAGCAAATCCCATTCCCTTAAATATATCAACTATCTCAATTATAGTCTGGTTTATTATATGCCTATGCCCGAGTTCAATACCCCGTGCTGGAAGGGTTGGATCCTTCACCTCTTCTTCCTTCTCACTCAATAGGTATCGTTTTTCCCGAATCCAAGATTCAAAGGCCTCCTTTATCCTATTAACTGCCTGTCCTAATTCTCGCCTCTCATTAGGCGGGGCATTCTTTATAAAAGTCAAAAGGGCCTTTATTGGCCCCTTTTTCCCCAAAAACTTGACCCTTACTTCCTCAAGGACATTAGGATCTACTGCTTGACGGTATCTCTCTTTTAATTCCGTCAAGGCATCTTCTAATGCCTTAAGTTCACTACGCCAATCCATATTACAAAATCAGTTACTCTTGATTAGATAAATCCACTAACTGAGCAAAATCCTCCGGGTGCTTAACCGCCATCTCAGCAAGTATCTTTCTATCCAGACCAACACCCTTTTTCTTCAGGCCTCCAATAAACCTGCTATAAGAAGTGCCCAATGCCTTACAGGCAGCACCTATTCTAACCATCCAAAGCCTGCGAAACATCCTCTTCCTGGTGCGCCTATCCCTATAAGAATATCGTAAGGCCCTCATAACCGTCTCGTGTATCCTACGATAGTTAGACTTTCGGGCCCCCCAATACCCTTTGGCCATCTTACGCCACTTCTTATGTCGAGATCGTTTAGTAACCGATGTCTTTATACGCATAAAACATCACCCCTTTCACTCACCAAGCAAAGAAGTTATTGTCTTGGCCTGCTCTCCACTTATCTGTCCTTTTTTTCTTAATCTCCGCATACGTTTAGAAGGCTTTCCTGTCAAAAGGTGCCTCCTCCCTGCCTTGGCATGAAAGACCTTTCCCTTAGCCGTCACCTTAAATCTCTTCCTTGCACCTTTATGTGTCTTAACCTTCGGCATCTCCTTCTCCTTTCTCTTTCTTTGGCATCCCTTCCTTCTTCTCAGATCTCGCCTTCTTCCTCACTGGTGAGAGGATTACAGTCAAATTCTTCCCTTCCCACCGCTTATCGCGGTCTACTTGAACCAAATCGGATAAAGATTCTATCACATTATCTAACAAATTTTCACCAATTTCTTTATGGGCCAAATCTCTCCCCCGAAACATCAGAGTAACTTTGACCTTGTGCCCGCTTTCAATAAATTCCCGGGCATGCCTAATCTTTATATCCAAATCGTGTTTATCTATCCTTGCCTTAAACCGTATCTCCTTTAACTGAGACTGTTTCTGGTGCTTCTTAGCCTCTCTTTCTTTCTTTTTTTGCTCATACTTATATCTATTAAAGTCCATTATCCGACACACAGGAGGATCAGCATTAGGAGCAACCTCAACCAAATCCAACTCACAATCTTCAGCCTTGCGCAAGGCCTCGTAAACCTTCATTATCCCAAGTTGCTGACCATCCGGACCAATTACCCTAACCTTTGGGACCCTTATTTCATGATTAATCCGAATCTGTCTCTCATCAAAAATGGCTCACCTCCTTGTTTAACTCCACACTTACCTTGGAACAAAATTTTTCTCTAAAAGTTTCAAAAATCCTTCGAATTCCATCTCACCTAAATCCCTCTTGCCTCTCTCTCTGATAGAAACCGAACCTCTTTTTACTTCCTTCTCACCCACAATTACCATATAAGGAATCTTTTCTTTTTCCGCTATCCTTATCTTCTTCGGAAGGGTATCAGATCCATCATCTATTCCAACCCTATATCCCAATTCAAGCAACCTATTCACAACCTCCTTGGCATAAGATATAAACTTATCTGAGACCGACAGAACCCGTATCTGTTCAGGTGCAATCCAGAAAGGGAACGCCCCTGCATAATGCTCAATCAAGGTCCCAATAAAACGCTCTATACTCCCCAACACCACACGATGTATCATTATTGGCTGTTTAGGCCTACCATCCTTATCCACATATACCAAACCAAACCTTTCGGGCAAGGAGAAGTCACATTGGATAGTTGCACATTGCCAGGACCTTTTTAGGGCATCCCTTAGTTTCACATCTATCTTAGGCCCATAGAATGCCCCATCACCTGGATTAATATCATAAGGGATACCCCTATTTTCAAGTGCCATCTTCAAGGCATTCGTGGCTTTTTCCCAGTTTTCCTCTGATCCAATATATTTCTCTGGCCGAGTACTTACCTCCATCTGCACATCATCAAAACCAAACACATCTAAAACATCCTTAACAAAATCGATCACCTTTCCAATCTCTTCCTCTAATTGGTCTGGACGGCAGAATATGTGGGCATCATCCTGGGTAAATCCTCTAACCCTTAAAAGTCCATGCAAGACCCCAGCGCGCTCATAGCGATAAACCGTCCCCAACTCAAATATCCTAATAGGAAGTTCTCGATAACTACGTATACGAGACTTGTATATCATTATATGACCCGGACAGTTCATCGGTTTTATCCCGTATTCCTTTCCTTCTATCTCAAACATAAACATATTTTCCCGATAATAATCATAATGCCCAGATATCTTCCATATATCAGCCTTCATTATATGCGGGATTACTGCCAATTGATATCCCCGCCGCAGATGTTCCTTTTTAAGATAATCCTCAAGCATAGTGCGTAATAACGCGCCTTTGGGATGCCAAAGCACTAATCCGGGGCCAATCTCATCATAGAAATCAAACAAACCTAATTCTCGGCCTAATCTGCGGTGATCCCTACGTTTCGCCTCCTCTAATAGATGGAGATAATTCTTTAATTCTTGTTCTGTTTCAAAAGCAGTCCCATATATCCGCTGGAGCATCGGTTTAGTTTCATCGCCCCGCCAATATGCCCCTGCCACAGAAAGCAGTTTTACTGCCTTTACATCACCTGTCCTTTCTACGTGAGGGCCACGACACAGATCAATAAACTCTCCATCCTTATAGAAAGATATTTTTTCCCCTTCGGGTATGTCTCTTAAGAGTTCTATCTTAAATTCCTCACCCTGCTCCTTTAAAATCCTCTCTGCCTCACTTCGAGAGACCTCTATTCGCTCAAATGGAAAATTTTGCCTAATAATCTTATGCATCTCCTTTTCTATCCTCTTGAGATCATCCGGAGTAAATCCATCAGGATAATAAAAATCATAATAGAATCCGTCTTCTATTGCTGGGCCAATACCCAACTTCACTGACGGATAAAGCCTTTTTACCGCCTGAGCCAATATGTGCGCAGCACTATGTCGCAATCTGCTTAATTCAGCCATAACACCTAAAACTTAATAAAAAAACCGGGTCCTAATCCATCCCCGGTACCCTACTCCAAGATATAGCGTCCCCACGGGGATTTGAACCCCGGTCAAGGGCTCGAAAGGCCCGTGTCCTAGACCTGGCTAGACGATGGGGACATACCATTTGTAATTGCATATTATACAGATTTTCCTCCTCTTTACAAGCACAAATTAGATATCTCTGTCTCCCAACAAAAACCAATTCACCATCTTAATCGCTACTGCCATCGGGCTTAAAATCCAACTACCCATAATCTGTCGATCTCGTCCAGTAGCAACTGCGGATACCGGCCCTAACAATGGAAGGGTCTTGCCTTTCAGATACACAACCGGTATCTTCTCCACCTCCACCCCCCAACTTATCAATCTCCGTCGAACTCTACTAAGTAAAGGATCTTCTTTTACTTTTGATAAGGTATCACCAACCGCATCTAAACTAATCTTACGAGCAGTACTTCCCGAAGACACAAAGGGAATTCCATTTTTCCAAAGAAAACGCATCAAATTGGCCTTGCCATTAAGCCCATCAATACAATCAAAAACAAAAGAACTTGTTTGTAACTCCTTCTGCCAACCGTTACTTTTACCAATTGATTTCTTAATTAAAACAACCCTTACCTTTCCCAAATGGGACAAAAACTTTCTAATCAATTCCTCTCCAAGTTCGACTTTATACCTGCCCACTCCATCCCAATCAAATAATGCATTTCGATTAAAATCTGTCTCTTTTAACACATCGTTGTCCAATAAAATATAATTTCGATATCCACAAACTACAAGTATCCTTAATACCCAACTTCCGACTGCACCCAATCCAATAATGGATACCTGATTATCCCGGTCTGGAAACTTTCTCTCAAGACCACTTTGTAAAAGATTGATTCGACTCAGAGGCCCCATATTCACCCACAGCAACTAATAGATTCCTCCTAACCTGTATAAGTAAATCACTCTCCGAACAATTTTTAATTGTAGCAATAAATTTCATCAAATCCAACCAAACTCTAATATCCTTACACTGATACGGATAATCGGTCTCTATTAAGAGTCGATTTAGTGGTATCAAATAAAGTAATTCCCGTAGTTTATCCACCTTCTTCAACAAAAATGGAGATAAAGAAATGAAACAATTCTCTTGCGCCAAAAATTTCTCAAGATAAAACAACGAACCTGAGAAAGAATGAATTATTATCCAAGGGACAGAAAAATCTCTAATTAAAGATAACATATCAGAAAATGCCCGAACACAATGAAGATTAACTGACAAATCCAATTGAGATGCTATGGAAAATAATTGTTCTAATATGTTCAATTGTACTTTCATATCTGGACCTCGTCTTTTATCTAACCCTATCTCCCCAAGACCAAAGATTCTATCACGGTATTTTCTCAACATTTCTTTAACTTTTCCCACATCTAATTCTTCTACATACCAGGGATGAGCCCCAAGAAAGAGATAAACATTGGTTGTAAATCTCCTATCCACATCAATAACTGAAAGACACTCATTGGCCGAAAGTGTACATAAAATACCATTTATATCGACGAAATCCAGATCACCATCGGAAGCAAGGTGAAAATGAGAATCCCAAATTTCTTGCATCCCATTCAGAAGAAAGATTGGACTATATCCCAGGCAACGAAATCCAAGAAGATATCCACTTTTATTCTTGCCCTCTCCCAACCAAGTGGCCTCTTATTCCAATCAAATAAACTACTATACCGTTTTATACGAGCAATGGTATAGGTATTCGCCGAGTGATAACTCTGATGACCGGAACACAAATCTACATCTGGATTAACCAAGGGATACAATTGGGCATCTATCGATAATGCCAATGGTTCACGAGAAAAATCGGATAAATATCCAATAACAAAACCATCTGCACCTAACTGCTGAGATAACTCCTCTGCCTTTTTTTTATCAATCAAGTAATCTATGTCTCCTAAGGCATTTTTAACTATTTCAGGATGAATAATATATAATTTTCGTCGCTTTATTAGATATTTTATAAATGATCGATAGACTTTATCCCTTACATCAACAGGAACCGTTTTGTCATACCCAAACGGGAAAACAACCACCTTATCTATGGGATAAGAGACCTCTGGTGGATTGGGTAAAGGCAAAGACTGATCTGTTTTATGAACACACCCCCCAATAAACAACAAAAACGGCAAGAAGAGCAAAAAAGCCCGTCTAACCATTCATTACCTTCTCTATCTTTTCTTTCAATATGTCTGGAGTGAATGGCTTAACTATATAATCGTTCACTCCCAACTGCAGGGCCTCCATAACCTCGTTTTTCTCAGCCTCTGTGGTTACCATTATAACCGGCACTGTCCCAAACTTATCTGATGCCCTTATTGACTTGACCAGAGTAATTCCATCCATTTCTGGCATATTCCAATCGGTCAAGACAAGAGAGATATCACCTTCTTTAAGTTTGGTAAGCGCATCAATACCATTCTCCGCCTCAACCACATCTGTATACCCTATACGCTCTAACGTATTCTTAACAATTCTCCGAATCGTAGCAGAGTCATCAACCACTAATACCTTTGGCATAGTTCTTAACCTCCGTTATTCTAACTCCAAACCTCTCCCCCACTACAACCACCTGGGCCATAGCAATAACCCTTTCCTTATAAACCAACTCCACAGGTTGAGACACATATTGCGGGAACTCGATTACATCCCCGGGATTAACCTCCCAAAGGTCCTGAAAAAGCATTCTCTTATTTGCCAATCTAACCGCCACCTCAACCATTATATCAGGAATTGCCTCGGTTTTCTCATCTTTTCGAGGTCCCTTCTCCGACTTCTTCTCCTCCTTTGTTTTCTTTTCAAATTCTTCCAACTGGGCACCTAATTCCCCTAACATATCCGAAGCCAATTTATTGCCTAAGTCAACCGGGACCAAGTGCCAAAAATGAGAACTAACCCTTCCTCCATCCAATTTAAGTTGTATCTCAATAAAAACAACATCTCCCTCAAATGGGGGTTTTTCCTCAATCACAGTTTGGGCAGAACACGAAAGATTAGATCTGGATATCAACATCGCCAAACTCTCATTGATTCCTTCGGCAATTTCCTGTCCAATAAACATCATAGCAGATTCAAAATTATCAGATTTATTTTGAGATACAAGTGCATCTGCCAATACTGACACATCATCTTTTGGGAAAATAAATGCCATCTCCCCTCCATAATCACCCGCATAAGCAAGCACTATTATCACCTTTTCATCGACAGGGATTCTGCCAATAGCCTCATCTATAGGCAATTCTTCTGCTTTGGGTTTTATCATCTTTACCTGAATGCCAGCATTTTTTTCTAACCGAACAGCCGCAGAGCCTAAGGTTATATTATCTAATTCACACAAGGCATCCAGATGTTCAGGAGAGACACTTCCCATCCTATTTCATCCGCTTAATTTTTCTCAAAACGTATTCAAGAAGATCTTCCTGATGTTTAGTATAGATATCAACAAACTTAACTGCTACACAGTGTTCACCATTAGTATTTTCCCATTGTCTCACAACCTTTGCCAAAGAGGCCACCGGACCAAAGATCTGCCTTTCGGGGAAGGCCTTATGATAGTCTGGGATATGCAGTTCAATCTTCAATACATCCTCACCACTTATCGGCGCGTCAACCACAAACGCCACCCCACCAGCGCTAACATCAATAATCCTGCCTTCTTTCATCTTAGACCGAATCGGAATCTCAAGGACTTGATAACGCAACTTTACCTGAGACGGGACTCTTACATATTTTCTTTTTTCTTCAAGTGCCACAACCACAACTACCTCCTGCATGGGCAGATGCCACCTTCCTCACAGTATGTGCTGAAAGTTGCATGATCCCAGTGATATCCAGGATCAAGCATACCCGCCCATCGCCCATAATCGTCGCCCCGGCAACTCCCGGGACATTGGTAAGGTAGCCTCCCAGAGACTTTATTACTACTTCTTGTTGTCCAACCAAATCAGAAACTAATAAACCAAGCCTCTTTTCCGCTACACCTATTATAACAACATAGTGTCGTGCTGTCTCCTCTATTTTTTCAGGTTCGCCAAATATCTCCTCTAAAGACATTAACGGAATAACCATATCTCTTACTTTAACCACAGACTGCTGGTCAATTGTATAGACCTGTCCTTCTTCTATATGGATAATCTCCTGAACCGAGGCAAGAGGAATAGCGTAAATATCACGATTAGATAGAATCATCAATGCCTGAATAATAGCCAAAGTAAGTGGCAATTTTATCCTCAATGTGGTTCCTTTGCCGAGTTCGGTTTCCATCTCTATAATACCATTAAGTTTTTCTATATTGGTCTTAACCACATCCATACCTACTCCTCGACCAGACACATCAGTAATCTTCTCAGCAGTAGAAAAGCCCGGCATAAATATCAAATTAAGGATATCCATCTCTCCCATATGTTGGAGGTCATCTTCCTTTATAATCCCCTTTTCCAAGGCCTTCTTTGCCACTTTCTGGACATCTATCCCTCTTCCATCATCAGCCACCTCTATAACGATATGGTCACCCTCTTGATAGGCAGATAAAATAACGGTCCCTCGCCTTGGCTTCCCTAATCGTTCTCTTTCCTCTGGTGGCTCTATACCATGGTCTACTGCATTTCTCAATATATGAATCAATGGATCTCCAATATGCTCTATTACGGACTTATCCAACTCCGTCTCTTCACCATGAATAATTAAATCGACCTCTTTCTTCATATCTCTGCACAGATCCCTAACCATCCTCGGGAACTTATTAAATACTCGTTGGACAGGGAGCATTCTTGTCTTCATAACTGACAACTGCATCTCAGTAGTTACAAATCCTAATTGAACTAAGGCATTATTGAAGGCATCTATCAATCCTGTATCTTCAACTTGAGCATCTATCTTCTCCGCAAGTTGCCCCAATCTATTCCTAACCAATACTAACTCACCAACCAAATTCATTAATATATCTAATCTTTTGACATCCACCCTTATTGTCTCATTTATAGGAGAGACTCCAGATGTCCGTTTGGGTTGACTCTGTGGCCTGGATGTAGATTCTACCTGTTCCGACGATTTGGCAGATAGATTGGACTGTGCCTGTGTTGCTTTGCTGTCTTTCTCCTCGCTGGAGACAGCCTCATCAGATTGCTGAACTGCCTCTTTTTCTTTTACCTCATTTTGTACTTGCTGTATTTGCCCTTCCTGCGTATCAACACTACTTGTTACTGTCTCTTCTTTTGCATCTACTGGAGCGGATTCTTTTTCCTTCTCCTGTTTTTCCCCTTCAGGAATCGCTTTGTCCTCCTGCTTGGTGCTTTCTTCTGTTGTCCCTTCTAATACCGCTTTTAATTTAGTCTCTACATCTGAGATCTCTACTGTACCTGAAGTACCATTTCTTACCTCATCAAGTAACAGTTTTAACCTATCCACAGACTCCAGGATAACATCCATTATTGTTGGTGTAACCACCATTTCGCCTTTTCTCAACTTGTTCAAAACATCTTCCATATGATGGGTAAGTTGCGAAATCTGGGTGAACCCTAAAAAACCTGAACTTCCTTTTATTGTATGCGCAGCTCGAAAGATTCTATTCAATAATTCCAAATCATCAGGTCTCTCTTCGAGGGCAACCAAATCTTGGTCTAATTGCTCCAAAAGTTCGCTCGACTCAATCAAAAACTCCTGAATTATTTCATCCATCTCTCCCCCCTATTCTCTCAATTCACTCAGGATTACTTACCAGCATTTAAGAGACTCCCTATCTTATATAGGATTAAAGAGGGTGGGGCAGGTTTTACCAGATAAACATTCGCCCCTGCCTCAAATCCCCGCTTTTTATCTTCCTCACTTCCTTCAGTTGTGAGCATCACGATAGGGATATCAGAATAAATCGGGTCCTTTCTGATAGTCCGAATAAGTTCCAACCCATTCATTCGAGGCATATTGAGATCAGCAACGATAAGGTCGATATCTTCTTGGGCTAATTTCTCCAAGGCATCCACACCATCAACTGCTTCCACCGTCTCATAATCCGCCCCCTTGAGGATATTAATTATTAACTTCCTTACGGTTGACGAGTCATCCACTACCAATATCTTCGGCATAGTTGGCCTCCTGTTTTACTCTTTTTTATACGCCAACGCCCCTGGGAAATGCACTATCTTAAACGCCCTCGTGATATTATGCAAAGACTCTGAGTGCCCAATAATCAAATATCCTGACACCTTTAATACATCATAGAAATAGTTTACCACTTTCTTTTTTACCGCATCGTCGAAATATATCATAACATTTCTACAAAAAATAACATCTTTTTTTGTAATCCGCCGCATTTGGGCATCATCTGTCAAATTTAATGGATAAAAACGAACCATTTTTTTAATCTCATCTTTCACACGATAGTTATCCCCATCTTTAATAAAGTACTTTTCCAAATACTGTGGAGGGACATTTCTCAAGGTATACGAATTATATACCCCCTCTCGTGCTTGGGCCAGAGCTGCCTCGCTTAGATCGCCAGCCTCCACCATCACCCTCCAATCTTTGGCCTTGGCATTAATAAACTCTTTGCAAACCATAGCCAGAGTATATGGTTCTTCACCTGTTGAACATCCTGCGCTCAATATCGTAATCGTTTTAAAGGTCTGTCTATCAGGGAGGCCAATGAGTTCCGGAAGTATGTTATTCTTAAATGCATCTATTTGAGGCCTATTCCGAAAAAAACTGGTTTCATTAATAGTGATAGCATTAAAGAGGTATTTCAACTCCTCTTTATAATCCTTAGAATACATAAGAAAGTATGCGTATTCATTAAAATCACGAAACCCTCGCTCCTTTATTCTTTCAAGAATCTTGGTTTCCATCAAATATTTCTTTTGATCACTAAAATAAATTCCACTCTTTTCATATATAAAATCTCGCAATGACTTAAATGTTTTATCATCCATTGTAAGTGTAGTTACCATCTCCTCATCCCCGTGCTATATTTATAAAGTCTTTCACCTTTTTAATCTCATCATTCAACTCAAATGTAAACTTCTCTATATCGAGAGAGGCTATCTCGGGCTTTATTTTCTGAACTAAGGCCCACGAGATATCCTCTGTAAAGATAAACCCTTTTGAATCTCCTCCATAACCAATCGCATTGGCCTTACAAAACAAATCAGCCATCCTTACTACAGCCACAGTAAATTGAGATTTTCCAGCCTCCTCCGGATGATGGTGTGAAGAAATCGCCTCTTGCAGAGAAAGGGGAAGATTCCACTTCTGAGCCAAAACCAACCCTACCTCTTCATGTGTAAATCCAAGTTTTTCCCTCTCAACGTCGTATATCGCCCGATCCTCTTCTTGCGCCCGAGTAAAGATGTCCGTAAAGACATCATGGGCTTTCTCATCTAAAACAACTTTGCCAATATCGTGTAAAAGCCCCCCCACAAAAACTTCTCCACTCAAAGATGGCTCCCCCAATCGACGGGCAATAACCCGAGCAAAATGTCCACAACCAGCAGAATGTACCCAAAACTGTTCCCTATTAAATGTCTTTTTCCCTGGAACATCTGGGAAGGCAGAAAATACAGATATACTCATAACCAAATGACTTATTTCGCCCATTCCCAAAACCACCAGCGCCAATTCCAAAGAATTCACCTGTTGCTTCAACCCATAAAAAGCAGAATTAGCCACCTTCAACACCTTTGAAGTTAATGCTGGATCAGTTTCTAATATCTTGGCTATCTCTCTAACCGAGGACCTGGAAGACATTGATAATTCCATCACTTGAGCAGCAACATGAGGAAGCGTAGGGAGAGAATCTAAATCTCCTATTATCTCTACAATCCTCTCTTTAACCTCATTAGACAATTCCTTCATACTTTACTTCCTCGAGTTAATTTTATCTATCGCCTCTTGAGCCAATTCCCTTTGACGTTCGTCTTCAGAACTCAAAAACCTTTCCAATACTGGTATAGATTCAGAGGTGCCTACTTGCCCCAATCCTTCGATAGCACTGGCCACTATCATAGGTTCTTGAACAAAAGAGAGTACATCTAACAATATCTTTTCAGCACAACAAGATAATTTCGGCAAGACATTAACTGCCCTATAAGCGGTCCATCTATCCTCCGCATACTTTATATAGGCACAAAGATATACCGCAAACTTATAAACCAACTTTTCATCCTCTATCTTATCCACGCGTAACCCCAAGTCAACAATATCAGAATATATATCAGACAACTTACGAGTCATCAAAAACTCAAAGACATACATTGCATCATAAACAAAATCCTCTCCTCCAAACTTCGCTATAGCATCTAACAGGGCCTTCAAGACTAACTCATTCTTCTCTTGGTAAAGCGCATCCCTTAAGACCTTTTTGGCCAAAGGAAGATTTATGTGAGTCAATGAATCAATTACTGAAAACCTCACCCATGTATCTTCCTCTCGGCTCAAAAGATCAGATAAGGCCTCTACCGCTCGATTGCTTTGCACCTTTCCTATCCCCATTACTGCTGAATTCCTTACATTGACCTCTGGATCATTTAAGGCCTTAATAAGATAATCTAATGCCTTCTCCGTTCCAAACTTACCAATAATATCACAGACAAATAACCGAACGTCCTTATCTTCATCGTCCAGATATCGGCCTATTATATCAACCTTATCTCTGCCAATTTTTTCTAATATCTCTATAGCCGCATTGCGCACATTTGCATCTTCTTCTTTTAACAAAGGTAACAACCTCTCTACCACAATATCATCCGAACAATCCATTAAAAATTCAATTACTGCCTCCTGTATTGCCTTGTTATCCTCATATAACAATTTAATCAAAGTATCTACAACCTGTTCTATGGGAAAATCTTTAGCCGCCCTTATAGCCTCCCTTTTCTCTTCTACTGTCCCAGATTCTATTTGGGCCTTCCACATATCTATATTCATCTAAAACCTCCTTACTAAGAAATAATCAAACGAATGACATTATAGCATCCGCAATCTTATCTATC
The DNA here is from genome assembly GCA_027065215.1 of Candidatus Omnitrophota bacterium. Taxonomy (GTDB): domain Bacteria; phylum Omnitrophota; class Gorgyraeia; order S143-82; family S143-82; genus S143-82. The sequence continues at coordinate 20,185 of JAMOOT010000025.1, forward strand.
GGGACAACCTTATCCGCCAATCCAGATTCCACCACTGCTTTTGGCATACCATAAACAACCGATGTAGATTCATCCTGAGCAATAACCTTTCCACCTTTCTCTTTGACCTTCTTTACTCCCTCTAACCCGTCTTTACCCATACCGGTTAGTATTACTGCCAATGTCTTATGACCAAATACCTCAGCAGCAGAAGATATCGTGAGATCTATAGATGGATGATATATTGCATCTTTTGGCTCTTCCGTAAGCATCACCTGCACTATGGAACCTATTTTTTTCAATTGCATATGATATGCCC
>JAMOOT010000026.1 GCA_027065215.1 Candidatus Omnitrophota bacterium
ATGTTTGTGCTATTGGGGGAAAAGTAGATTTTTTGATAACTGGCAATAAAAGGCATTTCCCGAGACGGAAATGGATAGTCTCTCCTAAGGAATTTGTAGAAAGGGTAATGCTAATTAATGAGCGAAATTAAAATCTCCAAAAATCAGTCTTAATTGAGGCAGAAAGCTTCGGGAAGAATTAAATATAAAACCTCCTGGATCGTAACCCAGGGGGGCCTAACGCACTTGGGCGTTAGGGATGATCTCACTATTCTGTATAAATCTTTAAAATATAGCATTTTAATTGTCAAGTATAAACAGCAACGCCCATGAGAATAGGAAGAGACATCGTTCCATTGAGATATAGCCTGATTATAGAGTTGGTGCAGTGGAAGGTTAAGATCTATTGGTGATAAGCGGAAGAAACAATAATTTATGAGATATTATTTTGGCTTATATTTATACTGCTCCCGTTTAAGAGATGGGAGAAAAAAGGTAGAATGTAGGATAAAGAAGGGGGGGGGTTATATGAAGAAATGCAGATGGAAAAATGAAGAGAAGTTCAGGATTGTACTCGAAGGATTACTTGGGCAGGCCAGTGTAGCGGAGATATGCAATAAGTATGGGATAAGGTAAGGGCAATATTACAAATGGCGTTCTGTGTTTCTTGAAGAAGGGCCGAGGGTTTTTGATGGGAAAAAACCTGTAAGGGAGATGGAAAAATTACTACGTGAGAATCAGATGCTACAGGGATTGGTTGCAGATTTGAGTTTGGAGTTTAAAAAAACGGAAGAAGCAGGGTTTTGAGAAGAAGGAGATCAAATTCTGTAATAGAAAGGGACAAATTGTTGTTAGAAGAGATCAGGGGAATAAAAGCGGAGCACCCATTTTGGGGATACAGGAGGATATGGGCTTATTTGAAGTATATCAAGGGCAAGAGGATTGGCAAGAATCGGGTTTATAGGGTGATGAAGGAAAACAATTTGTTGGTAAGCAAAAATCTCAAGAATAGGGCAAAAAGGACACCTATGAGAAGTAAACCTAACGCTAAAAGGCTGAACCACATCTGGGGTACGGATATGACAAAGATAAAGCTGAAGCATTGGGGTTGGATCTACCTTGTAGTGGTGTTAGATTGGTATAACAAGGAGATAATAGGATACAATCTATCTCTTAGTGCAAAAACCGAGCAGTGGATAGAAGCGTTAAATATGGCAATAAATAATCGTTTTCCTGACGGGATAAGGGAAGAAATAGAAAAGGGTAAGAAGTTATACTTAGTTTCAGACGATGGTTGTCAGCCGACATCTAAGAGGTATATGCGTGAATGCAGGGAATTGGGAATAGAACAGATATTCACATCATGGTCAAATCAGGGGAATGCAGACACAGAGAGGGTATTACGAACGATGAAAGAAGATTTGGTATGGATAAGGGAATGGGAAGATGTATTTGAGTTTGAGGCAGGTCTTAAAGAATGGGTAAGGAAATACAACAATGAATATCCGCATCAAGGGCTAAATTATAAGACACCTATGCAGTGCTATGAGGAAAGCATTAAAGGACAAACCAAAGTTGAGGTGAAGATGGTATGACTCTCACTTTTTTGTCCCTTGACAAACCGGGGGCATTACATGGGTATATTGGATGATGTTATTTTTACCGGATTATTGCGAGACTATCCCTACGGGATTATAAAAGGGGCTAAGGTTTTTGTGAGTGCTTCGGAACAGGAGTCGTTTGGGTTAGTTTTTGCGGAGTCTTTGTTATTGGGGACGCCGGTGGTAGGTTGCAGGGTTGGGGGAATTCCTGAGGTGGTGGTGGAAGGGAAAAGTGGGTTTCTGGTGGATAAAGATGATTTGGATGGGTTTGTTAGTTCAGTGGTTGCTTTGTTGGATAATGAGAATATGAGAAAGGGGTTTGCTGATTTTGGTAGAAGGTATGTTAAGGAACGGTTTGATCTGAAAGATAGGGTAAATGAATTGATAGAGGAATTTAACTTGTTGGTTAAGCATAAAAGGGGGAGATAAATCCTATGGCGGGGAAGACTGTTCAGATTGTTAGAACTACGAATCGGTCTATTACGTTGCGGGTCTATGATGGCAAGCGGACTAAAACGGTTAGGGTTGGAGGATGGTGGAAGGTTGATGGGAAAAATAAGTTGAAGTTTTATATATCTGGAAAGTGTTCGGTGCTTTCTGGTAGAAAATGGCTTGTCTTTTACGGGAGTTGGTTTGTTGATAGGGATAATTATCTTGCATATGAGTATGATTCTCATCTCGGGCGGGGAAGGATTGTTTTGAAGGGGAAGTTTTTGTTGTTTTCTGATAATTACTTTTTATACCGGTTGGAGAGGTCGGATTCTGTGCTTAAGATAAGGGGTGGGTTGAAGGGTAAGAGGTCGATTAAGGATGGGGTGATAAAGTACGAGGTGATGGTTGAGGGGCGGAATTATAAAAGGCGGTCGGTAGTGGTGGTGCAGGGGAGGGTTGAAGTATTGCCGGGTGGAGAGGAGGTAGTGATTGCTATCCGCTATGGGGAGCGATTGGAGAGGGTGAGGTTGAGGCTGTCTAAACGGGTGAAGAAGGGGATTAGGGTGTTTATAGAAGGGAGCGCTTCGAATAAGGAAAGACGGGTGGTTGCTGGGGTGCGGATGAGGTTTTAGGGATGAAGGGGGCGTGTTTTTGTGGATGGAGTGGTAAAATAGAAGTGGTGTAGGAGGGATTATGGATAAATTGATGCCGATAGGGATACAGGATTTTAAGTCGTTGAGGCAGAGTGGATATCTTTATGTGGATAAGACGGGGTGGATTTATCCATTGCTTGCTGAAGGATATAGAGAAGAGATGAAATTTCCGCCGTATTTTCTCTCCCGCCCGCGCAGGTTCGGTAAAAGTTTGCTGTTATCTACGATAAGGTATTTATTTGAAGGGGAGAAGGAATTGTTTGAGGGGTTGTGGATATATGATAAGTGGGATTGGGAAAAGAGATATCCGGTGATAATGATAAGTATGCCGGAGTGTGGGGGCATTGAGGACTTAAAAAACAGGTTATGTAAGGTTTTGGTAGATGTTGCGCGTAGATTGGCGATAGAGATAGATGAGGAGGAGAAGGATTGTGTAAATATTTTGCGGGATGTAGTGGTAAAGGGAAGCGAGAAATATTCTCGGCAAGTAGTAGTACTTATAGACGAATACGATCGTCCGATCTTGGATAACATAGAGAATCCGGAAGTAGCCAAAGAGGTGCGGGAGTATTTGAAGGGATTTTATTCGTTATTGAAGGATTTGGATGAATATTTGAAATTTATATTGCTGACAGGGGTAACGCGATTCAGCAAGGCAGGGATATTCTCGGGGTTGAATAATCTAAAGGATATATCGTTAGATCCGAGATATGGCAATATTGTGGGGATAACGCAAGAGGAGTTGGAAAGATATTTAGGGGAAGAGATAAAGAGGCATAATGTAGATTTAGAAGAGGTAAAGGAGTGGTATAACGGGTACAGTTTTTTAGGGGATAGGTTGTATAATCCGTTTGATGTGTTGAGGTTTGTGGACAGTGGATGCGTGTTTGATAATTACTGGTTTAGTTCAGGGACGCCGAATTTTCTTATTAAGTTGATAGAGAGCGGGAATTTCTACATACCGGAGCTGGGTAATCTGGTTGTAGGGAAAGAGATGATGGATAGGTTTGATGTAGAGAATATAAGGCCGGAGGTGATATTGTATCAGGCGGGGTATCTGACGATAGATGAGGTGATAAGACAGCCGACAGGGGAGGTAAATTACAGGTTAAAGGTGCCGAATAAAGAGGTACGTATAAGTTTGAACAATGTGATACTGGATTATATGTTTGAGATAAAAGAGAGGGATAGAAGTGAAATAAAGAGTGGATTGTATTTTGCATTGGAAAGAGGGGATATAGAAGGGATAAAGGGGTGGGTAAAGAGACTATTTGAATCAATCCCATATCATTACCACACAAATAATCCGATTAGTCAGTATGAAGGGTATTATGCCAGTGTCTTGTTTTCGTTTTTTATGTCAACGGGCTAT
>JAMOOT010000027.1 GCA_027065215.1 Candidatus Omnitrophota bacterium
AAAAGATCTACAGATACTTATTTGGTAAGAAATTTAACCAGAAGTTGAGGGAGTTTGTTAATAGACTTAAGAAAGAATATTATGTCAAGATTTACTCAGTCGATAAGGTTGAGGGTGATGGTGGAGCCAGTTAGGGTTCTATTTGTTTGTGTCCATAATTCTGCTCGTAGTCAGATGGCTGAGGCCTTTTTAAAGTGTTTCGGGAAAGGAGATTTTATAGTCGAGAGTGCCGGTCTAAAACCGGGAGTATTAAATCCCTATGTGGTTAGGGCAATGGCTGAAGTTGGAGTAGATATATCTGCGAATAGGACTAAGTCGGTGCAGGAATTTCTGGATAAGGAAAATGAATTTGATTATGTGATTACCGTATGTGATGAGGCAAATGCTCAAAAATGTCCGGTATTTCCTGGGGGAGGGAAGAGGCTTCACTGGGGATTTCCTGATCCATCGGCTATAAGAGGTCGGGAAGAAGATATAATGAAAGAGGTGAGAAAAATAAGAGAGGCAATAAGAGAAAAGGTTTTAGATTGGATGGCAACTCTCAAGGAAGGAGAAGGGTATGAGAGAGCTGCTGAATAATCGAATTGTTAAGTTTTTATGGAATATGGCTGTGTTGTTGTTTCTCCTTTATCTTTTCTTCTTAAGTATAAAACTTATAGGGGTTACCTGCAAATACATAGGCAAGGATATTGTGAAAGAGTTTCTTTCAACGACTTCTTCTCCATTAATTGGGCTTTTTGTTGGAATTTTAGCGACATCTATTGCCCAAAGTTCGTCGTTTACAACATCGTTGGTGGTTGGGTTTGTTGGAAGTGGAGTTTTACCACTTTCCTTTGCAGTGCCTATAATTATGGGAGCCAATATTGGGACTACAGTTACGAATACTATAGTTGCTATAGGCCAGATAAAATGGCGCACCGAATTCCAGCGGGCTATTTCAGCAGCAGTAGTGCACGACTTTTTTAATATATTAACGGTTTTAGTTCTTTTGCCATTAGAATTGAAATTTCATTTTTTGCAACATATCGCAATTTGGGCCACTGGTTTTTTCGAACATATCGGTGGAGTGAAAGTTGCCTCTCCTATTAGTCTGTGGATAAAACCTGTTGCCAAATTTATAAAACATTTAGTAGTTGAAGGTCTACATTTGCCAAAATTTTGGTCAATTCTGATATTGTTTATCTTATCGATTGCAATGCTTTTTTTTGCCCTGGTTTCTATTGTAAAATTCCTTCGCAGCAAGATGATATCCAAGGTAGAAATATGGGTGGATAGATATATCTTCCGCACAGGTTGGATTGCAATGTTTTTAGGATTTTTAGTTACAGCGGTGGTTCAATCCAGTTCTATTACCACTTCACTTATGGTCCCTTTAGCAGGTGCTGGACTATTGAGTTTAGAAAAAGTCTTCCCATTTACATTGGGGGCCAATGTGGGAACTACATTAACTGCATTGATGGCCTCATTAGTCCTTGCTGGAGAAGGGCAAACTATTGCCTTAACGGCAGCGCTGGTTCATCTACTGTTTAACTTGTTTGGAATATTTATCTTCTACGTTATGCCTCCTATGCGGGCTATCCCTATAGCCTTGGCTAAAACATTTGGCCAGGCCTGTGCCAAAAAGAGACGCTATGCTATAATTTATCTGGTTTCAGTGTTTGGATTGCTTCCTTTAATGATAGTTTTGGTAGGGAGGTGAATTATGTTTAAGGAGATTTTGAGTGCTTGGAAAGAGGAAAGTTTTCTTTCTTCAATTGTTGATGAGTTCGTTGAGATGTTAAGATTAGATTTATGGATGTTTGAGCAGTCTGTAGAGAGTTTAAAAGACCACAGCAAAGCCGATGGGTTAAAACAAGAACTTTATAGCGAGGACAAAAATGTTAATAAAAAAGAGCAAGATATAAGAAAGAAATTGGTTGAACACCTTTCAATCAATCCAAGACAGGATTTTGTAGCCTGTTTGGTGTTTATGAGTATAGTCAAGGACGCCGAAAGGATTGGAGATTATGCCAAGAATATATTTGAACTTACCTCTATAATAAAAGAGGGGGTAGAGGACGATTTTGGAGTTCTCTTGATGTCATTGACCAATACCATTATGAAAGATTTAGAGGAAGTAATCACCTCGTTTCGAGATTCAGATTATGAAAAGGCAAAAGAGATAATGGTGAGGCATAAAGAGATATCTTCTCAGGTTGAGTCCTTGATTCGATCTTTATCTTTGAGAGAAGATTTTCCCTCTAATAAAATAGTTGGATACACCTTGTTTTTGCGTTATTTAAAGAGGATATCATCCCACACTGCTAATATCGCTTCGGCGATAGTAAATCCATTGGAGAAGATTGACTTTGCTGTGGAAGGTGAATTAAAATAGGCGTAGTTTTTAATTTTCGCCCACGTAGCTCAGTAGGCAGAGCAGCGGTTTCGTAAACCGCGGGTCGGAGGTTCGAATCCTCTCGTGGGCTGTTAACAGGAGGTGAATAGATGTCAACATTTCTCTTTACTTCTGAGTCTGTTACCGAAGGGCATCCTGATAAGATGGCCGATAAGATATCCGATGCAATCTTAGATGCTCATTTGTCATCCGATCCAAATAGTAGAGTAGCCTGTGAGGTTCTTCTTACAAGAGGGTTGGTTTTGGTGGCCGGTGAGATATCCAGTCTGGCCGGGGTTGATGTTGCTGATAAGGTGCGTGAAGTATTGAAAGAAATTGGATATACCTCGGAAGAGATAGGCTTTTCAGCAGAGAACTGTGCTGTGTTGGTGGCTCTACAGCGCCAGTCTCCTGATATTGCTATGGGAGTAGATACTGGCGGTGCAGGAGATCAAGGGATGATGTTTGGATTTGCGTGTGATGAGACCGAAACCCTTATGCCAATGCCTATATATCTGGCACATAGATTGGCAATGAGACTTACAGAAGTGAGAAAGAGGGGCATATTGCCTTATTTACGGCCCGATGGAAAAACTCAGGTTACTATAGAGTATGAGAATGGTCAGCCAAGACGAATAATGAACGTAGTAATAAGTGCCCATCACTCTAAGGATGTGGATATGGAACAACTTAGAGAAGATATAAAAAGAGAGGTAATTTGGGAGATTTTACCTTCTGATATGTATGATCCGAGTAAATTGGAGATTCACATCAACGCTACAGGTAGATTTGAGATTGGTGGCCCAGCGGCTGATACAGGTCTTACTGGGCGGAAGATAATAGTTGATACTTACGGCGGAATGGGACGCCATGGAGGAGGGTGTTTTTCTGGGAAAGATCCAACAAAAGTCGATAGATCTGCGGCCTATATGGCTCGCTATGTTGCTAAGAACATTGTTAAATCTGGTATTGCCCGTCGGTGTGAGGTGCAATTGGCATATGTTATAGGTGTGGCTCATCCTCTTTCGGTTATGGTGAATACTTTCGGCACTGGAGTTATATCTGATGAAAAAATCGTAGAAATCGTGCGAAAGGTCTTTGACCTAACCCCTCAAGGGATAATCAGGGAATTAGATCTTTTAAGGCCAATATATTACAAGACTGCGGCCTATGGTCATTTTGGACGAGAGTTGCCTGAGTTTACTTGGGAAAAGACTGATAAGGTTGATGTGTTGAAAAAATTTGCTGGTATATAATTCTTCTAATGGTTAAGAAACTTTCAGCTAAAAAGATCGGAAAGTTAGTTTTTGAGGCATTGGTTAAAATAAATACCGAACTCCGCCCAGATATACTTGCTAAGCTGCGAGATGCTTATCGAGATTGTGAGGGGATAGCTAAGGAATTTTTGCGAATTTTGATTGAGAATGCCAAAATTGCTTCCCGAGAAAGGATTGCATTGTGTCAAGATACTGGATTGGTAGTGGTCTTTCTCGATATAGCCCAAAATAGATGCATAGAAGGAGATGTTGCCAAAGAGATAAATCAAGCAGTGAAGAGGGCCTATAAAGAGGCAGGGTTTCGAGCATCAGTAGTAAAGGACCCGATACGACGGGGCAGTTCAGAGTTCACTCCAGCGGTTATTCATTATAGTTATACC
>JAMOOT010000028.1 GCA_027065215.1 Candidatus Omnitrophota bacterium
CAATTCCACATTCAGCCGCTCCGCATTGGCCTCTACTTGATCCTTCAAATCACTTATCACATCCTCTATTGATCTCGCTCCTCCCAATGAGATACTTATCACCGGATACCTCTTGCCCCAATCCCACTTATCATATATCCACAACCCCTCAAACAACTCTTTTTCTCCCTCAAATAAATACCTTATCGTGGACAACAACAAACTCTTACCAAACCTGCGTGGGCGGGAGAGAAAGTACGGCGGAAATTTCATCTCTTCTCTATATCCTTCAGCAAGCAGAGGATAAATCCACCTCGTCTTATCTACATAAAGATATCCACTCTGCCTCAATGACTTAAAATCCTGTATCCCTATCGGCATTAATTTATCCATATAAGCCTCCTATATCCTCCTTATCTCCATCTCCCCAACTCGCCTCCCCTCACTATCTATATTTATCCCTACCAAATATATCTCTCTACCCGCCCCCTCATACTTCTCCCAATACCTCCTCTCCTCTATCTGCTTTATCGCCGGCTCTTGGGCGTCGGTCTTTATCTCTACCACATATACCTTATCCCTCGCCAACACCACTATATCTGCCCTGCCCCTCCTGCTTACATCCTCTCCCCTTACCTCATAGCCAGTGGACATAAAAAACGAAAATAAAACACTGGCATAATACCCTTCATACTGACTAATCGGATTATTTGTGTGGTAATGATATGGTATCGATTCAAATAGTCTCTTTACCCATCCCTTTATCCCTTCTATATCCCCTTCTCTTAACGCCCGCGATAACCCCTTACTTAACCCTACATCCACCCGGTCATCTGTCATCTTCTCCAACAAAAACTTGTTCAGCGCCTGCCTTACTTCCCTATTCGGTATCCGCAACTTATACTCTATAAAACCTTCCTCTGCTATCATCTCATCTATCGTCAAATACCCCGCCTGATACAATATCACCTCCGGCCTTATGTTCTCCACATCAAACCTGTCCATCATCTCTTCACCGACTACTAAATTGCTCAACTCCGGCAAGTAGAAATTCCCACTCTCTATCAACTTTATCAGAAAATTCGGCGTCCCCGAACTGAACCAGTAATCTTTAAACACACATCCACTGTCCACAAACCTCAATACATCAAACGGATTGTATAACCTATCCCCTAAAAAACTGTACCCGTTATACCACTCCTTTACCTCTTCTAAATCTACATTATGCCTCTTTATCTCTTCCCCCAAATATCTTTCTAATTCCTCTTGTGTTATCCCTACAATATTTCCATATCGCGGATCTAACGATATATCCTTCAAATTATTCAATCCTGAAAATATCCCTGCCTTGCTGAACCGTGTTACACCTGTCAGCAATATAAACTTCAAATACTCATCACCATTCTTTATCTCAGAATAAAATCGCCTTAAATATTCCCTTATCTCTGTCGCTACCCTTTTTTGTTCCAGATTATCCAGTATTGGCTTGTCATATTCATCTATTAACACTACTACTCTAATTCCATATCTTTTACTCACTTCTCTTATTAACTGACGAAATCGTATCACTACATCTCTACTCTCCAATTCCACATTCAGCCGCTCCGCATTGGCCTCTACTTGATCCTTCAAATCACTTATCACATCCTCTATTGATCTCGCTCCTCCCAATGAGATACTTATCACCGGATACCTCTTGCCCCAATCCCACCTATTATGTATCCACAACCCCTCAAACAACTCTTTTTCTCCCTCAAATAAATACCTTATCGTGGACAACAACAAACTCTTACCAAACCTGCGCGGACGGGAGAGAAAAAATACTTTTCCAGAACGAACCAATTTGTATACTTCAGCAGTTTTATCTATGTACAAATAATTCAATTCCGATGTCCGCAGATCCTTAAAATCTTGTACTCCTATCGGCATTAATTTATTCATATAAGCCTCCTTATGCTTAATCTCTATACAATTCTACCACTTAAAGAATACTTTACAAAAATCAGATGTAATTTAACTAAACCTAAAACCTTATACTGTTGGTATTGCTAAGTTGTGCGTATCCAAGCAGATCCATATTCTAAAAAATATTCTTTTGTCCACAATAGGATTGACTAACTTATTACAAATAAGAGGCAAGATAGTTTAAAAACTTCCTTCTACAACATCAACTTTTAGATGTGATGTCAAAAAATCCAGTTTTCAATTTCTTCTTTTCAATGAAACACAACCCATACCAAAGTCTTCATGTAAAAAAGTGGAACTTTACAACTATGATTAAATCATATACAATGTGTTTTGAACCATAGTTTAAAAAGGAGGGGAAGATGAGGGTAATTGTAATTGGAGGCGGTCCAGCAGGAATAAGGGCAACCCGAACCATAAAGGCCTTAAAACCAGATACAGAAGTGGTTCTATTCCGTCCAGAATATAAGAGTTTGATATACTGTGCAATGCCTTATGTTATTGAAGATATCTTTCCAGTGGAGAAAATTTATAAAAAAGATGAACTCATTACTGATATAGGCGCCCAACTAATACGACAATCGATCGTTGAGGTTGATCTCTCCAGTAAAAGGGTAAAAAGCGAAGATGGCTCCTGGCATAAATATGACAAATTGTTAATCGCCACCGGTGCCGATCCAATAATCCCTCCCTTTGTCCCAAAAGGCCTTACTAATGTATTTGTATTTAAACGAGAAGAACACCTTAGAGGTGTGCTGGACAGGGTAAAATCTGGAGCGCAGAAGGCCGTTGTAGTAGGTGCTGGATCTATCGGAATTGAAGTATCTCAGGCATCTAATAAAGCAGGCCTTGAAACCCATTTAATTGAAATGGCTGACCACATCCTGCCTAATCTAATTGACAAAGAGATGGCAGAGATATTGGAAGAAAAGATACGAAAAACAGGGATCCATCTTCATCTCTCTAATCCTGTACAGGAAGTTAGAGGGGCAGATTATGCAGAAAGAATCTTGTTAAAAGATGGAACAGAGATAGAGTTAAACAAAAATGATATTGTCATTTTCTCTATTGGTCTAAAACCAAATGTGGAATTGTTTGATAAATCCGGATTAGAGATACGAAAGGATGGGATTGTCGTGGATAACCACATGCGCACAAATATAGAAGATGTATACGCTGCAGGGGATTGTTGCTCTTTTTATTCAGGGATAGACCACAAACCAATATTGGGCAAACTGGCAACAAATGCTGTTCCAATGGGCAAAATAGCAGGCATCAACATCGCAGGAGGAGATGCGGAATACGACGGCTTTTATAATGGAGCCGCTACTATAGTCCAAGGAATCCGAATTGGTGGAACCGGATTTAACGAGACAGTTGCTAAAGGACGAGGATTCTCAAGGTATGTAGTAGGATATGGAGAGACCACAACGATGTTTCCTATCTTTCCAGATCCGGGTTTTGTAAAGATAAAACTCATCGTAAACCAGGAAGACCATCGTTTAATAGGTGCTCAAGTTGTAGGGACAATGTGTATTACCGAGCGAATTGACTTATTAACCTTTGCCATCCAGAATAAAATTACCGTGGAAAAACTGGCCAAATTGAGTTATTCAGCCCAACCATATCAATCCTTCTTCCCGGCAAATAATGCTATAGTGATAGCCGCTGAAGATGCCTTAAAACAGATTGGATGACCTGCTGAACTTCAGAAGAAGACATAAACGGGAAACAGGGTAAGGATAAGACCCTTTCTTTGGCCTTCTGAGAAATGGGAAGAGGCAAGGATAAGGCATAATTTTTTATCGGCGGCATCTCACTAACCAAAACGGGGTAGTAAATACCATATCCTATACCGTCTTTTTCTAATTCGGACACTAACCTATCTCTATTATCAAGGATCTGTAGCGTATAAAGGTTGTATGTATGGTTAGAGATAGGTGGTAAACGCAATTTTTTAGTGAATTGAGAAAAGGCCTTGTTATAGGCCTCACCTATCTCTCGGCGAGAAGATATTAACTCTTTAATATGCCTTAGATAAATACGTAAGACCGCCGACTGGATTGTATCTAATCGGGCATTGTA
>JAMOOT010000029.1 GCA_027065215.1 Candidatus Omnitrophota bacterium
TGCTGTTTTTAACTTGCAAGGGCCTGTAATTCTTGTAATTTAAGAAAATTTTTGGCGAATAGAAACTAACTCTATGATGCCCCAGGATGGGTCTTTCTTACCTAAGCGAATATCGATATCTATATCAACTAAACAAGAGAGTAAAATAGACTTCCTATCTAATGGAATAGGTGCTGTCTCTATCAAATACCTCATAGCACCAGTAAATTGCTGAAAACTGTACTTATCGACATCTAACTCCTTAGTTAATGCCATTGCTGATGAAATATCACCACGTATAACTGCTGTAGCCAGATCAAAGAAACTGGGTTCCTCGACCTCTCCAAAGACCTTAACCGATTGACGAAACATACTGGCAATCTCTTGAGATCGGGTCTTTCTCTGCCCAGTTCCTTCAAGGACTAATAACAAAGAGGCGTTTTCTAAGGCATAATCCCTGATTAATTTCGGTAGAGTTTTAAAAAGAGAGGCTTTTAATCTATCTAATTCCCAAATCACCAACATTCTTTGTTCAGCAAATCCAGTGCTACGAAAGAGTTCCTGAAGTTGTTTAAGGTTAGTAATCTCTTTGGCCAACAGAGAGATTACTTCTCTACCCCACAATCCTTGAGAGAGACCCTCTTTTAAATGATTGACAAATTCTACTTTCTTTTCTTTGTCTGAACCCAACAGAATATATAACATCACCAAGCATTCAACACGAGGTCTGAAATCCGACGGGCAAGGTCCTCTACGGCCGAATTTACCGCAAACCGTTCTCCTTTCACGGCAGGATCATATACTGCTTCCCCATAGATTTTTTTGGATGTCTCTTTATCCCTGCGCACTAATTTTAACTCTGCTCCAATTCTAACTCTCCAACGCTGGACACTATCATTATTGTCATAACCTACTGGCTCCCTTGCATATTCAACCAATGTGATATTTAATTTAATATCCGCACTTGGTTTGTCTACCACCTCAAGTCCTCCCTCCACCAAAAATCGTTCGATCAATTTTTGACGGACAAATACCTCCAAGTTTGGATAATATTTTTTAATGTCGTCCACAGAGGAGTAATCCGTCTCTATTTTTATTTGATTCTTTACAGGGGCAATGAAGATGGTGCGCAACGAAGGATCTAAGGCCCGAAAAGAATATCCGCATCCTACTAAAAATAAAGCACATATAAACACTAAAAATAGCCTCACCTCTTCCCCTCCAAGACCCAGTTTACCAACCCCTCAAGTGCTAAGATATAACTAAATGGGCCAAAACCTGAAATCTGTCCCACACATACTCCGGCAGTCATAGAGGTATGTCGAAAATCCTCCCGCGCATAGATATTAGAGAGGTGAACTTCCACCGTAGGTATTCCTATGGCCTTTATAGCATCTCGTAACGCAACACTGGTATGAGTAAGGCCACCGGGATTGATTATAACCCCGGATACCGAATCTTTCATACTATGCAACTTATCAAGCAATTCTCCTTCGTGATTGGATTGAAAATGGATTATATTCACTCCTAATTCGTCGGCCTTTTTAGACAAAAGGGATATAACATCCTCTAATGTCCACCGGCCATACACTTTTGGTTCTCGATGGCCAAGCAGATTCAAGTTAGGCCCGTTCAACACAAGTATTTTTACCTTTTTTCCCAAATCCATGTCTTAAATTTTACCTCGTAGTAGTGAAATCATCAAACTATACTTTCACATCCTTAGTAGATAATTTGCGTAATCGAGAAAGTGTACGAGAGAGATCCGCAGGGCCCAAGATCCGCGCCCTCTTGATTATCTTAGCTAATGAATCCACTACCTGATCATAATGAACTCGATCTATATGATATGGATGACCATCCTTTCCACCTACGGCATAGGAAAACCGTGCTGGATCGCGGAAACTCAATGGCGCAGAATAAATCAAATCACTGATAATCGCTAATGCCCTCAATGTCTTGGGGCCCAATGTAGTATCTCCTAACAGATCAGAAAAATCATTGACTTTGCTCTGATAATTGGAAATGAGAACAGAACGAATCCTGTCGGGATCTATATCAGAAAGTAGCACCTGATGCCTTCGCGGCATTTTGTAAGATAAAGACTTCATCTTTTTAAGTAACCCAGCAATCTTATTTGGTTTTTCGTAAAATAGAGTTACTATCCTTTCTTGTACTTCGGCACTATTAGAATCGACCAAATTAAGGGCAAACTTACGTTTTAACTTTGAGACTATTGCACTGTGAGGCCGTGAAAGGATGTCCTTTATTCTGCACGAATACCAATGATATCGCCTTGCCATCCCTCTATAATAAGAACTGTCTTCAGCCATACCTTGTTGAATAACGGCCCAATCCCCTTCTTTATCTACAAAAATGCAATGGTGATAAAGAGTAAATCCATCTTGCACACATGCATTATCTATCTTTGCCACCAACCTTGATATACGCTTCAACAACTCTGCATCAGCATCAATAAGCCTCCTATCAGCCAAATCTTCTATCTCTTGTGGGGTCTTTCGGGCAGTTGCCCCTTTTCCTCCACAGATCATTAACTTAGGCTGGGGAATAGACAAACAAGCGCTTTTAACGGCTGAACAGACAGTGGTAGTTAGACCCGAAGAGTGCCAATCAAACCCCAAAACTGAACCAAAGGCCTGAAACCAAAATGGGTCAGAGAACTTAGATAATATCTCTTTACTATCATACAATTCGAACATTATCTCCATAATCGCCCGTGACATCTTGACCATCCGACGAAATAACCACTTAGGCGCCTTCCCTGTATGCAATGGCAAATCTAAAGTATTAACCATAACCAATAATCACATAATCGAATACGAATTTTAAAGTAAAGGCAAGACAAACCAAAAATTACTTTTTTCACCCTACAAGATTTTTAGTTCTCCCCTCACTTAGCATTGCAATGAGTTTTTGTTTTTGGACTTTTCTTAAACTATTTCTGGGCAAATTATCTATTATTATAACCCTTTGAGGGACCTTATAATCAGCCAACTTAGACCGCAGGTATGCTATCATCTCCTTAGGCTGTATATCCCAGCCTTTTTTCAGCACAACAAAGGCGTAAGGAACCTCACCTTTGGTCTTATGTTTGACGCCAACCACAGCACATTCTTTCACCCCCGGCAACTCAAGGAGTGTATTTTCTATCTCGCGAGGATATACGTTCATTCCTCTCACTATTATCATCTCCTTTTTTCTCCCAACAATGTATAGATATCCATCTTGATCTTTATGCCCCAAGTCACCAGTATAAAGCCACCCATTGCGTAAGGCATTCCGAGTCTCTACAAGGCGTTTATAATAACCGAGCATAACATTGGGGCCTTTGACTAATATCTCTCCTACACGACCTACTGGACATTCCATCCCTTTTTCATCTACTATCTTTACCTCCACATCTTTTATCGGTAGGCCAACAGATCCCGGTCTAACCGCATTTATTGGATTTAAAGACACCACAGGTGAGGCCTCAGTTAATCCGTATCCCTCCAACAACGGGATTTTATATTTTTCTTGGAATCTCTTTAATACATCTTTCGGCAAAGCAGAAGAGCCAGATATAGCAACTCGAATAGGGAACACTAATTTCCATATCCACATCGGCAGCCAATCAGGGATGCGAGTTTCAGCCATTAGGGAGAAAAGGGCAGGGATGCCTACAAGGATTGTTGCCTTGTACCGAACCATCTGGCGAAATGCCCGTCTTGGACCTATAGAAGGATCAACAAAAAATACCTTGGCACCAACTACCATTGGAGTAAGCAAACAAACAGTTAATGCAAAGGAATGAAACAATGGCAACAAGCACGGAATAGAATCTCGATAGGAAAAATCAATTGCCCAACAACAAGAAGAGAGGTTACTCAAAATATTGTAATGAGAAAGCATTGCTCCTTTGGGCCTACCAGTAGTACCAGAT
>JAMOOT010000030.1 GCA_027065215.1 Candidatus Omnitrophota bacterium
GAATATAGATACTGTCTTTATCCGAATAAAACTTAACATCTCCCGGCACCATCCAAAACCTGGGCATAAAACTACTTACCCCTAAATCAGCAAGTTTGCCCCAAAGTTCTGCCCCCACTTCATTATCAGGATCCATCAACTCATTTATCTTCACCTTCATCCTCAAGTCCGCATCTATCATCGTATACCCTAACTTAGTCCACTCAAGCCCTGGCCCCATTACATCCTGATCAGTATTGAGGACAAACAAATCAACCCACCTGTTCTTATCCGGTATTGCCAATGCCGAGTAAAAATACGAAAGCACCTCTTTAGCTTGAGAATCAGAGATCTCTCCTACCTGGCCTTTTTCATCCTTCCAGAAAAAAACCAGATTATCCCCTTTTAACTTGACCCCTGAAAGAAATGCATTACTCCCCTTAGAAAAATTAACTACAGAAACTGCTTGCAAAGGAACTATATTCGTGAAAACAAAGAAAACCGTAACTATTACTCGGCTAACAAAATTTAATACACCCCGCATCTTCTCCTCCTTCTTTTAGTCTTAAGCACCACTTTTTTAAAAGTCAAAGTCTATTGCCAATCTTCTAAAACTACTTTTAAAAAGTATAAAATAAACACACTACATTTTCAAGAAAATTTTTTTAATACATTAACTCCGTTCTTACACCAACTCCACAAAGGTCTTCTTCCCTATGCGAAGGATACCTTTGTCCTTAGAGGTCAAACGGTAAGATATATCTGTAATCTTTCTCCCTTCTATTTTAATTGCCCCTTGTTCAATAAGCCTGCGAGCAGCCTTTTTACTGGGAACAAATTGATGCTCTACCAAAAAATCAACTATTGCTCGACCCTCTTCCAATCCAATTTTTTCAACTTCTTGCGGCCGTTCTTTGCGAGAAAAGACTCTTTCAAATTCCTCTTTTTCTTCATCAGCCACTTCCTTACCATAGAACCGATTTACCATCATCCAAGATAATCTTATCTTTGCCTCTCGAGGATGCAATTTCTTAATCTCACCTATATCTTCATCGGTCAAAAGTTCATAATAGCGATACATTAACTCATCAGAAATAGACATTATCTTCCCAAATATTTCCTTAGGAGGTTCTGTTATGCCTATATAGTTTCCTAAGGATTTAGACATCTTATTTACGCCATCCGTCCCTTCCAAAAGCGGTAAGGTCATCACCACTTGCGGCCTTTGCCCAAAAGCCTCTTGCAGGGCACGTCCTACCAGAAGATTAAACTTCTGGTCAGTACCCCCTATCTCCACATCAGCCCGAACCATAACCGAATCATAACCTTGAATGAGGGGATATAACAACTCCAGTATAGTTATAGGCAAGCCGGACTTATACCTCTTTGAAAAATCATCCCGTTCCAAAAGTCTTGCTACGGTATAGCGTATAGCAATCTGGGAAAAATCCGAAAGGCTCATTTTCTCATACCACTGGCTGTTAAAGACTATCTCTGTCTTGTCTGGATCCAGTATCTTGAATGCCTGATTAGTATAGGTCTTGGCATTTTCCTTTACCTCTTCAGGAGAAAGGGGCTTTCTCATCTCATTTCTGCCAGTAGGGTCGCCTATTCTTGCAGTAAAATCACCCACTAAAAATATCACCTTATGCCCAAGATCCTGAAATTGGCGTAGTTTATTCAATAAAACGGTATGCCCAAGATGGATATCTGGAGCCGTGGGATCAAATCCGGCCTTTACCCTCAATGGCCGTCCTTCTTCTAACCTCTGTAAAAGTTCCTCTTCCTGGATAATCTCAACACATGCCCGCTTTAAAATATGAATCTGATTCTCAGCCGATCTCACTATTGCCTCCCTGAACCGCAACCACCTTTATTCCTAAGCGATTACATACCCGAATAAATCTATCTCTATCTAAAATTATCGTCCTTCCTGATTCAACTGCCAATATATTCACCCTTGCTAAAGCCATCGCTTGAACCGTCCGCATGCCTACTACCGGAACATCAAATCTAAGATCCTGATGAGGTTTGCTCATTTTAACCACAACTGCCCCAGGGCACAGAAATCCCGCACGCATTATACATCGATTTGTTCCTTCAAAGGCCTCTACTGCCAAAACCGTCCGATCTTTCACCACAACTGTTTGTCCTATATCCAAATCACCCATACGTTTAGCAATATCCCGACCAAAATAAACATCCTGCCACTCATCTTCTTCTGGACCAAAATCAGTAAGAGTACCTATCCGAGGAATATAATTATCCATAAAACTGGTCGATGGGATAAACTCGACCCCTTCTTTTTCTATACGATGGATTATAGCAGTAAAGACAGTATCTGCCCGCCTATCTTTTAAACGAAACAATAATTCCTTTATCTCCACATCCAAAAGTATCCTTGGGTCAAATAGAACAAACGGATTTATCTGCCCAGCCATAACCATTTGTTTGAGTTTCTCCTTTGATATTGCCTCTAACAAATCTGAGAACTGATTAACCTTAAACCAATAAATCTTATCAACAAACCGAGATACTGACGGGATAGTATTCCTCTTTATTGCAAAACAGACAACTTCAACCCCTCTCTCCCGAGCACTCTTTGCCCAAAGGATTGGGAACCTTCCGTTGCCAGCAATTAATCCAATACGCCTTTTCCCGCTCGACATATCCCTCTCCGAGAGGAGGATATAAAATTTAATATATGCTGGATAAAAGGATTGTCAGGAAACATCTTTTTCGCTAATTTAATTGCTACTGGACGACTATGTCCAGAAAAAAATAGGAGATCATAGGCCTGCTTTACGGTCCGTATATCTACTGAATCAAATCCTGCCCGCTTAAGCCCTACACGATTTATTGAGTATATCCTGGCTGGATGGCCATCAACCATCGCATAAGGCGGCACATCCTGAACCACCTTAGAACACCCTCCCAGAATAGCATAATCTCCAATACGCACAAATTGATGTATGGCCGTAAGGCCACCAACTACCACTTTATCCCCTATTTCCACATGGCCAGCTAACGTACCAACATTGGCAATAATACAACCATTTCCGATACGACAATCATGTGCCACATGGACATAAGCCATAAGCAAATTTTCGTCTCCTATAACTGTCTTGCCTGAAGCCGACGTCCCCGGGTTTATCATCACATATTCGCGAATAATGTTCCTTTCTCCTATCTTCAATAGAGTTCTCTCTCCTGAGAACTTCAAATCTTGAGGCGCACTGCCTAATACAGCCCCAGTAAATATTTTGGTCTCCTTCCCTATCTCTGTCCACCCACAGATATGTACATGCGTTCCTACCTCAACCCTATCACCTAAGACAACGTTGTCTTCAATAACTGTATAAGGACCAATCTTAACATCTCTGCCTATCTTTGCCTTGGGAGATACAATTGCTGTGGGATGGATTTGAACAGACATCAGTCAACGATAGCAAACATCAACTCAGCCTCAGCCACTACCTTACCATCTACTTTGGCCGTGCCTTGCAACTGGCCCGTACGAGAACGCACTCTTGTAACTTCGGCCTCTATTTCTAACCTATCTCCAGGAAGAACCGGCTTTCGGAATCTAACGTTATCTATTCCCATAAAATAGGCGATCTTGCCCTTATGGATAGGATTAGAAAGCATCAATACCCCACCCACCTGAGCCATAGCCTCTATTATTAACACACCCGGCATAACCGGACGGCCAGGGAAATGCCCCATAAAGAAATACTCATTCATCGTCACACTCTTAATGCCGATTGCTTTCTTACCTTCCTCCATATATACTATCTTATCCACCAATAAAAATGGATACCGGTGCGGTAATATCTTCATTATATCGACCACTTCTAATACATCTTTGCCCCTCGGGTCAAAGTCAGAGACTGCTTTTAAGCCTGCCTGTTCAGTCCTTGTTTTCTGACGATAGATCCTGTCTACTAACTGGATATTAATGTAATGGCCACTTCTTACCGCAATGATATGAGCCTTTAAAAAACATCCCAAGAGAGACAAATCCCCTATCAAATCCAATATCTTATGCCGTACAAACTCATTTTCGAATCTAAGGGTATTCCCTTTCACCCCACTTTCACCTATTACTAAAGTATTAGAATAATCAGCCCCCTTACCTAACCCCATTCTCCTCAACTCCTCGGCCTCACATTCTAAACAAAACGTCCGGCCTGAGGCAATCTCATTCACAAAAGTCTCAGGATTAACTTCCAATGATAGATATTGCGTACCAATATAAGTGTTTGGGTAATAAAGTGTATAAGAGACCTTAAGTCCACTGTAAGGTAAGGCAATAATACTAATTCCATTGGGATTATCTACATAGATAGGCTCCCTTAAAGCAAATTCAACCCGTTTTGCATCTTGCTCTTCTATCCCTGCCTTCTTTATCAATTCAACAAACCCTTGTGTACTACCATCAAGCCCTGGGACCTCTATACCATTCACCTCTACTAATAAGTTATCTATCCCCAAACCATATACTGCAGACATCAAGTGTTCTATAGTATGGACCTCTATACCGTCCTTAGCAATAGCCGTTCGACGAGGTGCTTTTTGGTAGTCAAGGACATAATCTATCCGCGCAGGTATCTTCAGTGCTGGATTCGTATCTATACGGACAAAATGGATCCCACTGTTTTCAGGTGCAGGTTTAAGTGTGAGTTTAACCTTCTTCCCACTATGCAGACCAACTCCTTCTATACTAACTGGTCTCTTGATGGTCTTCTGCACTGCCATAGTAGTTTTCTACTCCTGATTATTCCTTAGACATCTCTGCTAATTTCTCTTCTAATTCACGAACCTTGCGCGACAACCTTTCTACTGTCTTTTTAATATCAGGGAGAGAAGGGATTGAGGCTATTATACGTTTTGCCAGACCTATTGGACGAGCAGGAGAACCCAAAACTACCGAGCCAGAAGGCACTGATTTCGTTACCCCCGACTGAGCGCCAACTATAGCAGAATCTCCTATAGTAATATGCCCTACAACACCAGTCTGCCCGGCTAATATTACACCATTCCCTATAACTGTACTACCAGAGATCCCTGTCTGTGCCACTATTATTGCATTCTCACCGATAATGACATTGTGGGCTATCTGAACCAAGTTATCAATCTTGGTCCCCCTACCAATAACTGTTTTATCAAATCTGGCTCGATCTATAGTTACATTGGCACCTATCTCCACATCATCTTCTATCACTACCGTCCCTATCTGGGGTATGCGGTGGTGCACGCCTTTTACGGTTGCAAAACCAAAGCCATCGCTACCAATAACCGTCCCACTATGGATTATGACCCTACTCCCAATACTAATCCTCTCCCGTATAGAGACATTGGGGTAAATAAGACAATCAGACCCTATTTCCGTATCATGCCCTATGTAAGTACCAGCATAGATTATCGTGTTATCCCCTATTCTTACATTCTTCTCTATAACCACATATGCACCAACAGCAACATTTTTACCTAATTTTACATTCTTACCAATTATAGCCGTAGGGTGGATGCCTTTGGGATGATCAACCTCCTGAGGGAACCAATACTCCACCAACTTGGCAAAAGCAAGAGAAGGATTCTCAGTCAAAATCAAGGTCTTTTCTGTTTTGGGCAGTTTCATATTAGGCGAAGTGATTATTACAGCAGCCTTAGTAGTCTCCAATAATTGTGCGTATTTATCATTTGCCAAAAAGGTTACATCGCCTTTTCCTGCCTCCTTTATCCCAGATATCCCACTGACTTCCACATCAGGGTCCCCAAGGACCTTCCCCGATACCATCTCGGCGATCTCTTGGGCTCGTATCTTCCGAGGGAGAACTTCACTTCCCACCATATTATTAACCCTCACACTTAATCAAGGTTAAACCCAAAACTTATTTATTTGCTTTATAATTTTCATTCAACAATTTCACGATATCATCAGTAAGGTCATAACCATCGACCGAATACAGAAGCATATCACCATTCAAAATTATGTCATAACCTTTCTTTTTCGCATAATCACTTATAACGGGTTTTATATCCTGAAGTATTTCCCTCATATACCTCTCTCTTTCCTGCCCTATATTCCTCATAGCCTCCATTTGATATTTCCGCAACTCAATCTGCTTCTCTCTTAGTTCTTTTATCTTTTGGCTTCTCTCTTTCTCTCCCAATACCTCAATCGAGGCCTGTATTTTTTGGATATCCTGTTGAAGATCACGAATCTTTTTCTCTATCTCTCTGCTTTTGTTGGCCAATTTATCATCATATGCCTTTGTCTTTTCATAAGATTCAAAAACTTTTCTCAAATAAACAACCCCTATTTTCCCATCCTTTGCCCAAGCCAAACCTGTCCCTATCAACCCCACCAAGATCAGCGAAATCAATGCTTTTTTCATACCAGAACCTCCCTCGTTTAAATTTTGATTTTACCACAATACTAAATTTTTTCCCAGAACTAAAAACCCCTCGATATACTAAAATGGAACCTACCTTCCTTTTTATCTTTGCCTGGCTCAGTCTTAAGGGGATAACCATAATCCAACTTCATAGGCCCAATTGGAGTCTTAACCCTGACTCCAACTCCGACACTATAATATATGTCCCCGCTCAAGAAGTCATCCAGTTCTGGCCAGACATTACCGAAATCAAAGAAACTAGCCAACTTTACATACTCCATAACTGGAACGGTATATTCTACATTTCCCACCAACATCGATTCGCCTCCAATAGGATCACCAGTATTAGAATCCAAAGGAGAGACTTTTCTCTCTCTGTATCCCCTAATAGAGTAGGCACCACCAGCAAAAAATCGCTCATAAATCGGAACCCAATCCGAGTCCCCATAATTATCCTCTAACCCTACCCTTAACCTAAAAGACAAGACATTGTCTTCCCCTAAAAACGGCATATAATATCTACCATCGCCGTATACCCGATAAAAATCCTTATCTCCCGAAAGTAGACCTCCTGCCAAATCAAAAGACAAACTCAAATAGTAACCTTCCTTAGGAGAAAAGACATTATCACGGTGGTCCTCGGTTAACTTCACTCCTATCAACCGCAGATTATTCTTCCCTTGCTCCCGTTTTAGAGCATAACTGGCATCATCGGATATATCGGTAATATCAACACTCTCTATTTTAAGATTTCCATCTATCCGCATATACTCACTCAACTCTTTACCCAACCTCAGGTTTATTCCTTTTCTCTCTTCATCATATCCATAACCCACATCTGTCTCCCGGTCATGGCTACGACGGTACAGATCAAAACCGCCGGATATTGGGCGATCAAACATCCATGGCTCAGTAAAACTAAGCCAATAATCTTCTATATCACTTCCTCTTTCATACATAACCGAGAGTTTTTGCCCCCCTCCAGTAAAAGTAGGCCAACGAGTTATATCAAAATTATTCTGAGATACCCGCACAAACCCAACAAACTTATCCACCGTGCTATAACCTGCCCCAAAAGAAAATTCACCAGTCTGGGCCTCTTTTACCTTTACAATCAAGTCTTTATAATCAGGCCTGTCAGTATCGCGAATATCATAAGAAATATCCTCAAAATACCCTAAATTCCTTAACCGTTGCATACTGCGACGGAGTTTTTCCCCATCAAATTTATCCCCTGGATAGATCCTCAATTCCCGCCTAATCACCTTATCTTTGGTTCTGGTATTCCCTTCAATCACAATCTTTCGCACATAGGCAGTTTCCCCCTCTTTTACCTCAAAGGCCAAATCTATCTTGCCGCTCTTGGAATCAACCGACGGTAATGGGATGACTTTTGCAAATATGTATCCGTCCTCAAAATACCTATCTTGAATTCTACTGGCATCCTTTTCTACCTTTTGAGGGTCAAACGGTTCACCAACCTTAATTTTAACCTTTCCCATCAATTCCTCTGTGGGGATAACCTTATTCCCCTCAATCTTTATCGAACCAATCCGATACTGTTTTCCCTCTCTAATAAGAAATTCTACTATCTTATAGCCTGGCTTCTTCCCATCTTTCACTTCATAAGATACATCCACATCCAAGTATCCATGGTTAATGTAAAAGTCTCTTATCCGTTCAGCATCCTCACTTATTCGTTCCTCAGAAAAACTCCCGCTATTAAGGAAACTTGCTTTCTTCGTTTCTAATAATTTCAGTATCTGTCCATTTTTAAATGCATGATTTCCTTTTATATCTATCTTAACTACCCGCTCTTTCACACCCTCCTCTATTTTAATAATCAAATCTCGCTTCTGGCTATAAAGCGGGCCTAAACTATAAGTTATCCTTACTTCATTAAACCCTTTAGTATGATAAAAATCTTCAATTGCTTTTATTGAATCCTTCAACTTCTTCTCATCCAAAAACTCCCCCTCTTTGATTAGCAGCATATCTTGTAATTTCTTACGAGGGATTCTCCTATTGCCTTTTATAATTATTTTGCCAATAGAAGGCCTTTCCTTTACCTCTACCACCAATTTCACTCCATCTCCATCAGGAACTGGAGTAATACTCACATCCTCAAAAAATCCGGTAGCGTATAAAGACTTGATATCCTGAGAGACTATTTTTTCAGAATAAACAGAACCAACCCTACTCTTCATACGAACAACTATTGCTTCCGCCCCAATAGCATAATTCCCTTTCACTTCAATCTTGGTAATAACCTTATCACCTCCCTCTTGGGCCCAAGATAACAAAGCAAAACTACAAAAGGCAAAAATAAAAGAAAATATAACGAAAAAACGAGAGTTAAATAACCTGATAAACATTTCTACCCCCCTTCACTACATACTATATTCTACCGCAAGATTTTCAAATCTGGCATATTCTTTTATAAATGCCAACTTAATAGTACCTGTTGGACCATTTCGGTGTTTAGCAACTATGAGTTCTGCCATATTTTTATTCTCTTCTGTTGGATGGTAATATTCTTCTCTCATTAACATAAGCACCAAGTCCGCATCTTGCTCAAGGGAACCTGACTCTCTCAAATCAGAAAGCCTTGGTCTCTTGTCTTCCCTTTTTTCCACCTCACGTGACAATTGGCTCACTGCAATCACTGGCACATTTAACTCTTTTGCTAACAACTTCAACGAACGTGATATCTGAGATATCTCTTGTTGCCTGCTTTCAACCCGTCCAAATCCACGCATTATCTGCAGATAATCCACTACAACTAAACCTATCCCATATCTACTCTTCATTCGTCTTGCTTTAGCCCGAAGTTCCAAAACAGATATTCCACTACTATCATCTATATACAGCGGTGCCTCATCTATCTTTTCTGCAGCCATTGTCAACTTTGGCCAATCACTCACTGGAATAAACCCAGTACGAAGTTTGTGGGCGTCAACCCGCGCGATAGAACATATTAGCCTTTGAGTAATTTGTTCAGCAGACATCTCCACACTAAAAAATGCCACCGGGATCTTTCTCTCCACAGCAACATGCTCTGCAATCGAAGTAACCAAAGCACTTTTCCCCATAGATGGTCTTGCTGCAACAATAATCAGATCCCCCGGATGCAGACCAGACGTTAACTTATCTAACTCTATCAACCCCGTAGGGACACCAGTGATCATTTCTTGACGGTGGTATAACTCATCTATCTTAGCAATAACCTTCTTAACGATATCTCCAGCCCGCAAGGCCTCCTTGCCACGCTCTTTTTCTTGGGCAATTTCAAATATCATCTGTTCGGCCTTATCCAATAATTCTTGAGCATCTATATCTGCCTCATAACAGCGGGACATTATTTTGTCTGAAGTTCTTATCAATTCGCGCAAAACAAACTTATCTCGAACGATCTCAGCATAGTGTTTGACATTGGAAGAGGATGGAACAACCTCAGCAATTTCACTTAAATAATCAAGACCTCCAATTTCCTCTAAAAGCGATTGGTCCTTAAGTTTGCCGCTAACCGTAATAAGGTCTATGGCCTTGTCTTCTTGAAAGAGTTCTTTGATAGCCGAGAAAATTTTCTGGTGCTCTGGGGCATAAAAACTATAGGTATCCAACATCTCCAAAGCAATACCCACTGCCTCAGAGTTAAGAAGCATCGCCCCCAAAACAGCCCTTTCCGCCTCCAAATTCTGAGGTGGTATCCTTAATGTAGAGTCGTTTAAACTCATTTACGAACGACCCAAACCTTCAATTTAGTTTTAACTTCTGGGTGGAGGGTTATTTCAACCTCGTATATACCCAACTTTTTTATAGGTACCGGCAAAACAACCGCATCCTTATCGATCTTTACACCCTCCTCTGCAAGGGCTTGAACTATATGTACCTCTGTAACGCTTCCGTAAAGCGTTTCCTCTTCATTGGCCTCTGCCACGATATTTATAGATAATTTCTCTATCTTCTTTGCCAATTCCTCGGCTTGTTTCTTTTCTTTTTCCAATTGTTTCTCAATCCGCCTCCTCTCCTGCTCCCATAATTTCAAATTTTCCTTAGTAGCCAAATAAGCATACCCCTTAGGGATTAAATAATTTCTGGCATACCCATCTTTAACCTTGACCACTTGCCCTGCCTTACCTAAATTACGAACATCTCTACGGAGTATAATCTCTGCCATAGTAGCCCTCCTTCATCTTTTGACAAATGGAAGTAATGCAAGGATACGAGCATTCTTTATTGCCTTAGCCAACTTCCGTTGGTGCTTCGCACATGCCCCACTGGACCTTCTGGTTACAATCTTCGCCTTATCATTGATATACCTCTGTAGCAACTCCACATTTTTGTAATCTATGACCAAAGATGGATCTTTACAAAATGGACATTCTTTTTTCTTAAACGGCTTGCGAGCCTTCTTTTTATCTTTTGTCATCTCTATTTTCCTCCTCTTTTAAAACGGTAAATCGTCCTCATCAGTAGGTCCAATGTTATCCAAGTCGTCTATAGCATTAACAAATTCATCATCAAACCTTGTCTCGCTCAACTCGTGATTATCCCTATCCACAAACGTCCCTGGCGCGACTGTATTTTCCTGCCTACGCCCATCCAAAAATTGAATTCTATCAGCCCTAACCTCAATAACACTTCGCTTCGCACCATCAGAGGTTGCCCAAGAACGGGACTGCAATCGGCCCTCAACCAATATCCGCCTTCC
The DNA here is from genome assembly GCA_027065215.1 of Candidatus Omnitrophota bacterium. Lineage (GTDB taxonomy): Bacteria > Omnitrophota > Gorgyraeia > S143-82 > S143-82 > S143-82. Next base: position 11,095 of record JAMOOT010000030.1, read on the forward strand.
CTTAGATAAAAACTGATTGCATAACTCTGCCTGACGGTTCCATGCCACAATATTCACATAACAAGTCTCGGTCTTTCGCTCACCAGACTTGTCTTTAAACTGAGTATTTATTGCCAAGCGCATAGAAACCACAGGAATCCCAGAAGGGGTATAACGCAATTCGGGATCTCGAGTAAGATTCCCAATCAAAAAAACCTTGTTAAACGATATCATTTCTCTTTCTCCTCCTTCTCATCTACCACAAAAAACACAAACCGCAGTATCCTATCATTTATCCTAAATAAATCCCTTATCTTATTAACCACAGATGAATCTAATTTAGTAACTACATGATAATACATAGCCTCTGTTTCGTGATCTATTTCGTAGGCCAACCTACGACGCTTACTCCAAACCTCATCCTTCAAGATCTCTCCACCGTTGTTAACAATCGTCTTTTTTATTTCTTCGGCCACCACTTCAGGGCCAACATCCTCAGCACCAGCCGCTAAATCCTGTTCACGGACTCGCAACCTTATAAGAAACATACCCTCATATTTCCGCTCCATCTTCACCTCCAAAATACTTTCTGACATAGTCAGGATCATTAACCAATGACATCAACCGTTGGGGATCCTCCCCATCAACCCATCTATCAACCGTGGCGAAGGCAGCTGATAAATAAACGGGTAGATCCTCCCGTTCTTTTTCCTCAAACGGACTTAACACATATTCTACCACATCTCCATCTTTCGGTCTATCTATGCCCAGACGAAGTCTGGGAATTTTATTGGTTCCAAGGGCATTAAATACCGACTCCAACCCCCTATGCCCACCAGAAGACCCTTGATATCTTAATCTCATTCTAAACCAAGGAAGGTTAAGGTCATCACATATCAACAACATATCTTCTGGATCTACACTATTACGGAAGTAACCAACAGCCTTACCTGAATTATTCATATAAGTCAAAGGCAAAAGAAACAAAACATCTCGACCTTCATCCTTAGCCGAAAGAAACGGATGAAACATTTCTTTTCTCCACTTCAAATTGTGTTTACGAACATACTCCTGCACAGTCAAAAAACCAATATTATGTTTAGTAAGCCAATATTTTTCTGGGTAATTACCAAGGCCAACCACCAACTTCACTTTATTCTTTTCCCTCTTCCTTCCCCTTTTTGACCACCTCAGGTTCACCCTCAACCTCTCCACTTACCTCCTCTTGGCCACTACCTGCATGCTCTACTATAAATAACGCAGTATCTTCGGCCTCAAGTATCCTTATCCCTTCCGGAGGGGTAATCTCCGAAACATGGATAGAATCGCCTATATCCAAATTAGAGACATCTACTCTTATCTCATCCGGGATATTCGTTGGCAGACATTCAATATCGATTTCCCAGACCATTTGTTCAAGCATACCACCCTTGCGGATACCAACTGCTTCACCTACTCCAACCACCGGTACTCGTAAGTGTATCTTCTCAGTCATAGAAATCTGATGAAAATCGACATGGTTAATATCATCACTGACTGGATTATGGGAAATCTCTTGCACCAAGACCGTATATGATTCCTTATTCCCATCCTCCTCTTCCACCTCAAGGTCCACAATAGTATTCTCCCAATGATGGTGGTGCAAAAACTTAACAAATTCAGAATGATTCACACTTATTGGAATACCTCCCTCTATATGTTTTCCATAAATGACTCCCGGAATATTTCCCTCACTACGCAGACGTTTTAAAAAAGATTTGGTTTTTATCGGCCTCTTCTTTGCCTTCATTGAAACTCTATCCATCCTTCATCCCTCCTTTATCTCACTACTTGATCAAACAAACAACTAATAGAAACCTCCCAGTGTATCCTCTTTATTGCCTCAGCCAATAACGAGGCAACTGATATAACCCTAACCTTAGGATGCTCTTTTTGAGGAATAGTATCACTAACAAAAAGCATCTTCAACTTTGAATTTTCGATTTTCTCCAAGGCATTTCCCGCCAAAACCCCATGAGTAATCATAGCATATATATCTTTTGCTCCAGCCTTCTTAAGGGCATTCACGGCCTCTATAAGTGAACCACCCGTAGCAATTATGTCATCTATTATTACCAGATTTCTATCTTTGACCTCTCCCAATATATTCATTGCCTCTGCCTGGTCTGGTGAGATCCTACGTTTATCAACAATAGCCAGGCCCGCCCCCATTTTCTTGGCATAGGACCGAGCCATCTTTATCCCTCCCACATCTGGAGAAACAATCGTAAGATCAGGTATATTCATTTCTTTTAAAAAACCAATAAATACATTTATTGCATACAGATTGTCAACTGGAATATCAAAAAATCCTTGAATCTGGCCTGCATGCAGATCCATAGTAAGCACCCTATCAGCCCCAGCAACAGTCAACAAGTTAGCGACCAACTTGGCAGTGATAGGAACCCTGGGCTGGTCTTTACGGTCTTGCCTCGCATAACCATAATAAGGAATTACGGCCGTAATCCGCTTAGCCGATGCCCGTTTAAGGGCATCGATCATAATCAACAATTCCATCAAATTATCGTTTGTAGGAGGGCAGGTCGGCTGGACAATAAATACATCCTTGCCTCGGACATTTTCATTTATCTTGACCCGCACCTCTCCATCGCTGAATCTACTCACCAAGGCATCACCCAGAGGGATACCCAAATGAGTGCAAATATCCTCAGCCAGTTTGCGATGAGCATTCCCTGAAAACACCGATAACCTATCCATTTCTTATCTCCTTTGCCGGAACACCAACCACAACCTTTCCATCAGCCACGTTATGTCTCTTAGGGACAACCGCACCAGCACCAACTATCGCCTTATTACCTACCTTAACAGGCGCTATCAAAATAGCACCACTTCCTATAAACGCATTCCTGCCAATCTCAGTCTTGTTCTTGCTGTGTCCATCATAATTGGCAGTAATAGTACCCGCACCGATATTGCTCGCTTCTCCAACCACTGTATCTCCTAAATAAGTCAGATGTTTGGCATAAACCTTATCCGACAGCAAAGAGCGATTTACCTCAACAAAATTTCCCACGATACAGTTATTCCCAATCCGGGTACCAGAACGGATATGGGCAAACGGCCCAATTTGACAATAACTTCCAATTTTAACTCGAGAACGGATAACTGTAAATGGAAATATCTCAGTGTCTCGGCCAATCTTAACCCCATCCTCAATCCAAACTGTCTCTGGCATATGTATAGTAACGCCCCGTTCAAGATGAGAATTGATTATTCTGCGCCTCAAAATCTCCTCTGCCAACGCAAGATCTTTACGAGAATTTATACCAATACACTCCTGAGGGTCTACCAATACCACCTTAAATCCCATCTTTTTCTGATAGGCATATTGAACCAAATCAGTTAAATAAAGTTCTCCCTGGGCATTATTAGGCACTATTCTTTTTAACCCTTCCCTTAACAACTGCTTAGGCACAAAATATACCCCTGTATTTATCAAACTACTATCCTCGCTCCCAGACAGGTCGCTTTTCTCTACAATTCTCTTTGCCAACCCATCCTCATCTACCCACACCCGGCCATAACTGCCACGTTCCTCTGTCTCAGCAACCAACATAGAGGGACGTCCTGAGATAGAAGCACGAAACAGTCTCCTAACAGACCTTGCGCTAATAAGGGGCATATCTCCACACAGAATCAAAACCCAATCCCCTTTAATTCTCCTCAATGCCCGTTTAACTGCCCCTCCGGTCCCGTCCAATACATCCTGAACCACCACATCAACCTCACACCCCCAATTACTTAAAGATGTGGTAACCATTTCCCTTTGATGCCCAACAACAACTATTTGTTGCCCCGTTATCTTTTCAGCCAATTCTATAACCCAGGCAAGGGATTCCTTACCCATAACTTTATGCAATACCTTTGGTAAAGAAGATTTCATCCGCTTTCCCTTACCCGCAGCCAAAATTACCGCAGAGACATCTTGCTTACTAATCACTCAGAACCCTCCTTCAATCTCAGTCTACGATATTTTGTCCCGAATGGGATAAAATTACCCAGAACAAGGCCGGTACCTCCGACACCTTGGCAGTTGAAATTCTTTAAGTAAAGTGGCATCTTCTATCATTCTTATCTCGTTTACCCTTCGCCTATGTCGGCCACTTTGAGGTTGAGCAGAAAAAAATGCCTCTATGATACGCTTCGCCTTAGAAAAACTCACAAACATAGACCCCATCACCAAGATATTGCTATGATTATGTTCTCGGGTGAGTTTTGCAGCAGTCTCGTTATGGCACAATCCAGCCCTGGCCCCCTTCACCTTATTTGCAGCAATACTCGAGCCAATTCCGGTCTTGCAGATAAGAATGCCAAACCTCGCCCTGCCTTTAACTACCTTCTGCGCTACCGAGTAGCAAAATATAGGGTAATCACAGGAGTCCTCTGAAAATGTCCCACAATCAAGGACCTCTACGCCTATGCCTAATAAGTATCCTTTTATCCTCTCTTTCAACCTAAAACCCGCGTGGTCACTCCCTATCGCTATCCTCATCCCTAATATACTCCCTTTCCACTGTAGTTCGGATTCCTCCCCGAATATTAAATATTCCCTTTAACTTGAGATACCTTGGCTTGCACACAGCAACCAAATCATCAACTATCCTATTAACCACATGCTCATGGAATATACCTACGTTTCGATAAGCGGTAAGGTATAATTTCAGCGATTTTAGTTCAATACACCACTTATCCGGGATGTAATCTAACTCAAATGTGGCAAAATCAGGCAGACCAGTCTTAGGACAGATACAGTTAAATTCCAATATATCTAAATGGATCTTATAATCCCTATCTGGGTACTTATTTTCCCAAACCTCAATTGGAGGCAATTTCATCGTGCGAACGTACTCTTGCCTTCCTTCGTAATCACTCTTTTTTCCCCGTGACATCCTATTTCACCCCCAAAAACTTATGCACTTGAGGGACAACTCTCACCTCTTTGTCCAAAACCCGCATTAACCTTTCCTGCCAAAGCATACAAATCTTCAAGCAAAGTTCATCCACTGGCCACATTGGCTGAAGCACAACAATCATATCACGCCTTATCGAAAACAACAAGTCTACCAATGGCTCAAAATCCTCCTCTTGCACTTTAGAAGACAAGACTACCTTTGCTATAAGCATAGATTTAAGACTAACCTGGGTTAAGAACCTTCTATGAACATCCCATTGTTCCCCTATATTCCAAACAGAAGGAATTTTTACATCAGCCGAGACTACATCAATCCAATTGGCAACCAAAGAATATGCATCTGGCAAGGTGGCATTCGTCTCCAAATAAACCTTATACCCCCTATCCTTGAGGCGCGGTAAAAATTGAGAGAGGAACTGATATTGCAAAAGTGGTTCCCCTCCAGTTATTGCAACAGAATGAATCGGATTATTTTGTTCTATAAAATCCAAAATATCTTTCCAATCCGCAGTAAATCGGAAAGAATAATCGGTATCGCACCCATTACAGTTAAGATTGCATCCACTCAGTCTCACAAAGACCTGTCTCACCCCAACAAATGTCCCTTCGCCTTGAACGGAAACAAATAAGTCTGAAACCTTTGCCTTAATGGGAGAGCAATGGGTCATTCACTCCTGCCTCGCGAAATCCCTTTGCCCGCAACCTGCAACTATCACACTTACCACAGGGCCTATCCCCTCCGGCATAGCATGACCAAGTCAGTTCATAAGGCACGCCCAAAGATAGTCCTACTCGAATTATATCTGCTTTACTCATATTGATAAATGGGGCAAGGACCTTTATTTGTTTCCCCTCAACACCCTGCTTTGTGCCCACCTTTATCACTCTATTGAATGCCCTTATGAATTCTGGCCTGCAATCCGGATACCCTGAATAATCGATAGCATTGACTCCAATAAATATCTTATCAATGCCATAGGCCTCTGCATAAGATACTGCTAAGGATAAAAATACTATATTTCTACCTGGAACATAGGTAATAGGGATCTTCTTGGACAACCGAGTAGGCAACTTCAACCTCTCGTCTAACAAGGCACTCCCTATCTCCGGGAACGGGATCTTTACCTTTTTTACGTCTACACCAGTCCGTTTAGCCAATTCCAATGCCGATTTCAACTCCCGACTATGCCTCTGCCCATAAAGAAAGACCAGGGCCAAAACTTCGTAATTTCTTTTAACATAGTAAAGCAAGGTTGAAGAATCAAGCCCTCCTGAAAGGAGTACGATCGCCGAATATTTTTTAGCCAACCTATTTCTCCTCATCCTCTCCATATATCGCGCAAGATCGTTCGTTTTCCCATACAGAAACCAAATGCACACTGACAGAAATCACACGCTTCTCCTTTAGTCTTCTATCCAATTCCTTAAAAATATAACGGGCTATATTCTCAGAAGTCGGATTTATCTCCTTAAATGGGGGCAAATCATTCAGGTATCGGTGGTCCAGATAATCAAGGACCTCATTTAACAATTCCCTCGCCTCCCGAAAATCAATCAACATACCACCTTGGCCCAAATGTTTCCCTTTAAAAACGGCCTCAATTACCCAATTATGCCCATGCAGATTTTCACACGATCCGTGATAATTCCTGAGATTATGCGCACTTGAAAAATACCCTTTTACCTTAATATAAAACATCTCCCACCTTCCTTACCTTTACATCATCCATATCCTTACCAAGAAATTTTCTCGCAATCGCCTCAAAATCATTTGGCATATCCGAGACAAAAAGTTCTAACGTACCCACTCCATGTTTTTTTCTAATACCATAGTCATCCAAAAGTTTTTTCACTGCCTTTGCCGTTGGCAAGGCTGAATCCACAATCCTAACCTTAGGGAAAAGAGTCTTTATTCTCCTCTTTATTATAGGATAATGCGTACAAGCCAGCAATAACAGATCCGTATTCCTGCCCAATACCGGAGATATCTCGTCTCTTATAATCTCATCACAAATTGGCCTTCCAACATATCCTGCCTCTATTGTTGGTACCAAAAGTGGACAGGCCTTGGCATTAATCCTTGAAACACCAAATTCTCTTAATCGAGACTGATATACCCCGCTCCTTATAGTAGAAACCGTGCCTATTACCGCCACCTCATTAGGTGACATCTTTGCTACCCTCTCCACCACTGGATCCACAACCCCCACCACTGGTATCGAAAATATAGATTGCAGAAACTCTAAGGCCAAAGCAGTAGCCGTATTACAAGCCACCACCAACAGTTTTATCCCGCGGGAGAGTAAAAATAAACTATTCTCCACCGAAAATTTTATAACAGTCTCCCGTGACTTATTTCCATAAGGAAGACGAGCGACATCCCCAAAGTATACTACATCCTCCTCCGGAAGGAGTCGGATTATCTCTCTAACCACCGTTAATCCACCTAATCCGGAATCAAAAACCCCTATAGCATTATTACCTGAAACATTTAACATTGGTCTATTAATGCCTCAACTCTTCCTTCCTAAGATTACTAAAGTATGCCATAAGGCCTTCAAATATAGCCCGGGCAATACGATCACGATAAACCGGATCAGACAACTTTCTTGCTTCTTCTGGATTGGAAACAAAACCAACCTCTATCAACACCGAAGGGACATTCGTCCATTTAAGGACATAAAACGGTGCCCCTTTCACTCCCCTATTAGGGCTATTCATTATCTGGGATATGTTTCTGGCCAAGGACTGGGCTATTTTCCTTGACTCTGCCCGATTTTCTGTATGCATCATATCCCACAAGATCTGTTTAATCTCTCCATCGGCCTGCCCGTTTTCAAATCTCAAAACCGAATTTTCCTTAGCAACTACCGCTCGAACCGAATCATTAATCTTTTCTGAAACATAATAGACCTCTACACCTTTCCCTGTCCTATTACGGCTGGCATTGGCATGAATACTTACAAACACATCTGGCATTATATTATTCGCCTTTCTTGCCCGTTCCTTTAGAGGTATAAAAACATCTGAATTGCGCGTCATATATACCTTAACTCCAGCACGACGCAGGTACTTAGCCAACCTCTGGGCAATATCCAGCACTACATCTTTCTCCCTAAGTCCATTTCCCATAGCCCCTGGATCTTTCCCTCCATGACCGGGGTCAATTACCACCTTCACAGTACGGTTAAGCCCAAATGTAGATATGTTCTTCACATATGATAGTATTGACGGACTCACCCAAACCTTATCCGTTTCACACTTAGTAGGATATGGAAGGCGAATATTCTCTTGGTTTATCCTCACCCATTCCGAATCACAGATAAGTTTAACCCTCACCCCATCTACATTATAGGTTTGAATCAATCCTGTCTTATCTGAACCAACCTGGGAATACTTACAGGAAATACAAAACCTTTCTTGGGCATTCTCCCCTTGCCTTCTCTCTGCAATCTTAGGAGTCAAACCTGTATTCGAAAGATTTGATGGCCCAGCACAACCCCCAAGGAGAAAACCAAGCACAATAATAAGGAAAGGAAATATATTGATCATACCAAATCCGAACGGCAAAACAGACTAAATAGATCCACACCCACCTTCGCAAGTGCCTCCTTTGCACCTTCTTCTCGATCAACAATAACAACTGCTCGATTCACAACAAAGCCTTCACTACGCAGAACCTCAATCGACCTCAAGATCGACGAGCCACTGGTAGCCACATCA
>JAMOOT010000031.1 GCA_027065215.1 Candidatus Omnitrophota bacterium
ATCTTGGATAGCTCCTCTAGTATAACCAGCAACAGCATACCAAACTTCATTGATTCTGTCGTTTAGTGCAATGAGTTTACAAACTTCATAGATGGGAGTCATCCAGAGATCTTTAGATGTGAATTTATCTTTGATCTTGATGTAAGGTTCATAGATGGCAGCATACATTGTATTCCAACGGTTGAACTTAATACGAGCTTCAATTGCTTTTTCAGCAGTAAGGTTATCACCGTTATCCACAATGGCAACACAGTCTCTACGGATTTCAGATGCTAGAGTTACAATAGCATCCTTGACATCTTTAGGATATCCACAATCGTAAACGAGATCAATCCAGATCCAATCTCTGTTTATAATATCTTTGTCGATAAGACCCTGGTAAGCCTGAATGAGAAGCTTTTCAGCAACACTAGCATCAATACCTGTTGAAGTAAACAACTCACCATCAGATCCCATCTGAAGTTGTCTATCGGTCGGAGGAGGAGAAAGAAGGAATAGCTCATACGGATTAAAGTCAAAGATTCTTCCGGATCCGACATGAGTAAAGTATTTATCCTGCTTTCTAGAGTAGATAATAGTATCGTAATCTAGAGGTCCTATGGGATGTCTGTTAGGATCGGTAGTATCTTTTATCCACTCCCTGTTAGCAGCATCATAGTATAGCAGGTATCCATCATAACCAAAGATATCACCACCAGCTCTATCCTTAATGAAGTAGTAGCCCTCAGTTAAATCTACGGGATCTGTAGGTAACGAAGCATTGTCAGGTATTAAGCTGTAATCTAAGCAATCATTACAATCGACAACACCAGCTGTTTTTCTAGTTCCATCATATTCGGTAATAGTTAGAAGATCCAGAACTTCTTCTTTTACGGAATCGATCTGTTCCTCATCAATATAGACTTGAAGATCTGAGTCGTAAGTATCTACAACATGTTTAATGAAGTTTGATTCTCCAACATCGTCAAGCATATTAGGATCAAATGAGATGGCATAACTTGATTTAACAGCCCAATCTCCATCATTGGTCTTTTCATATACTACAAGTTCGTATACGTTGTCCATGTTGGCAGAAGGAATAAACTCAAACTTATAGTTGTTTCCGTAATCTCCTCTCCACTTTGTTTCAATGATGAAGAGAGGTTTTACAAATTCCCAAGCATCTGCCTCGTATGTAAGAGTCTCGTTCTGTGATGAAAGAGAAGTTCCATCAGTAGTAATAAGGCTGAAGAAATTCCATCTGTTGTTTAGTTCTGGATTTGCGTTGGTAGTTACAAACCTCTTTAGGTAGAACTTAGGAATATTATCTCCAGTCTGTAGAGCGCCTTCGTCTACCAGTTGGATTGCCGAACCATCCCAGGTTACTCTATATGCATGGTTGTTATACTGTACATATACAG
>JAMOOT010000032.1 GCA_027065215.1 Candidatus Omnitrophota bacterium
CTGCGCCAAACTTTTGGCAAAGCAGGAGATCATCCTTGTTGGTAACACCGCAAATCTTTATCCTCGTGCGTAGCCATCGCATAATTAGACCATATCACACTTCTTCATCCTCAAAATAATATACCCGGAATAAAGAGAAAGAAATAGAGAGATCCATCCTAAATAAAGTACCAGATTCTTGGCCCAATTTACTCCTAAAACTATAACAAACAATCCCAAAAACACGGTTATCATCTGAACTGTAGTCTTTACCTTTCCCGATAAAAGGGCTGGGACAACTCCCCTACCCTGTCTTATCCAAAAAAACCTTAACCCAGTTATGCCTATCTCTCTAATAGAGATCAAACCGACCATCCACCATGGCAAAAGTTCCCTCCAGGCTAAGAGAAAAAAACCCGTTAAGACCAAGACCTTATCCATTATTGGATCCATTAACTTACCAAATTCAGACTCCCACCCAAATCTACGGGCAATCCTTCCATCCAGATAATCAGAAACTCCTGCTATTAAAAAGCAACTCAATCCTATTAGTGAATGATGGCAAAGAAAAAAGTAAAGCCCTACAAGGATAAAAACCCCTCTAAGTAACGTAAGGATATTTGGTAAAGAGGAAAGACTCATCCCCCTATACATCTATTACCTTTAAACTGTTTGTTGTACCCGGAACTCCGAACGGCATTCCTGATGTGATAACTATCCTATCATCTTTCTTAACTATCCCTTCGGCCTCCAAAAATTGGGTTAATTCATTGCCTACTACATTTAAACGACTCATATACATAGGGAATACTCCAAAGGAAAGATTTAATATATTTCTAACGGTAGAATTATCTGTAACCGCAATAATCCATTGTCTTGGCCTAAGACGAGATATCCTGCGTGCAGTGGTACCACTACTGGTAGGGGTTACTACAAAATCCACAGATTCATTACAAAGGATGTCATAGGTGGCTATACTTATCATATCATCTATTCTATCCGAACGACGAATCACCTTCCTCACTAATTCTGCCATTGAACCGGGCTGGACTAACTCATGTTCAGTAATCTTGGCAATCTTCATAGCCATCTTTACCACTTCCACTGGATATTTTCCTACTGCTGTTTCTTCAGAGAACATAATCGCATCTGCTCCATCCAAAATGGCATTTGCAACATCAGTAACCTCTGCTCGTGTCGGCCTTAAATTGTCTACCATAGATTCCAACATCTGCGTAGCCACTATAACTGGTTTTGCCCGCATATTGGCAATCCTGATTATCCTCTTTTGCATAACCGGAATCTCTTGGATCGGCAGTTCTACCCCTAAATCCCCACGGGCTACCATCAAGGCGTCGGATACCTCAACTATCTCCTCGATATTTTTTACTGCTTTTCCTCTCTCTATTTTAGCCAAAACAAAAGGACGGTAATGCGGATCTTGAGGTAAAAGACTTTTAACCTTCTCTATGTCTTCTGCGTTGCCAACAAATGACACGCAAATCATATCTACTTTGCTTTTTACAGCGAACTCTATACAACTCCTGTCAAACTCCGTTATGGCCCCGCCTTTGAATTCTATTCCAGGGACATTTATCCCCTTATGGGAACGAACTTTGCCTGAAAGAAGGGCCTTAGTAATTATCTCTTTTCTTCTTACCTCTAAGACCTTAAACTGCAGAAACCCATCTCCGACAAAAATGATATCTCCCTTTTTTACCTTCTTTTCAAACTCCTCTATCTCATGGGGCAAATATATTGCGTCCTTTATCTTTTCCCCACCACCGTTACTACCAAATACAACGATATCACCTTTTTTTACATCTATGGGTTCGGGTAACTCTCCCAACCTCATCTTGGGACCAGGGAGATCAACGATAACAGCCACAGGTATCCCTAAATCTGAAGATATCTTCCTTATCTTTTTTATTATTGGAGAAAATATGGAGAAATCACCATGGGACATATTGAGTCTAAATCCATCTACTCCAACTTTCATCAACTTTTCTAATGTCTTGTCATCCCAACAGGACGGACCCACCGTTGCAACAACTTTTGTTTTCGGAAACTTAAACCTCATCTCAACTCCTTTATCTTTTCCTCTAACAGTTTCCTTTTCTCTTCCATAAGTCCTTTGGTATCTGCCTCAAGATTCAACCTTACCAATGGCTCGGTGTTAGACTTGCGCAGATTAAACCACCAATCACCAAAATCCATAGTTAAACCATCCAAGTGCATAACTTGTCTCGGCCCGAGAGAAGAAAACTCTTTCTCTATCCTCTCAATAACCGCATCTGGATCAGAGACTCTAAAGTTTACCTCACCTGTAGCGTGATACCTTTTGATAGAATTGACTATCTCTGAAACCGCCCTTTGATCCTGGGACACAATATTCAAGACCTTAATCAAGGCCATTAGTCCACTATCAGCAAAATAGTTGTCTTTAAAATAATAATGCCCAGATAATTCTCCTCCAAATGGAGCATCATACTTACGCATCGTTTCTTTGATATAGGCATGCCCCACTCGGGTTATTATTGGCACACCACCATTCTCCTTTATAATCTCAGGGACAACCTTACTGGAGCGCAAGTCATAGATTATATGTGCGCCCGGATTATCCAATAGGATCTCCATCGCAATAAGGGCAGTTATTATATCAGAAGGTATCCTTCTGCCTTTTTCATCTATAAACATTATCCTATCCCCATCTGCATCAAAGATTGCCCCCAAATCAGCACCGGTCTCTCTGACCTTGTCTTGAAGCATCTTTATTGCCTCTTCTTTCATAGGATCAGGAGAATGATTTGGGAATCTCCCATCGGGTTCAATGCATAGAGGATACAATTCTACTTCATCTATGTGTCTAAATATCTCTACTGCCACCGGACCAACTGCTCCATTACTGGCATCCAATACTAATTTTAATCTGCGACTTATTTTATTGCCCTTTAATATGTGCTCAACATAATCCTTAACTATATTTAGTTCTTCAATCTTTCCTTTACTAAGCCCGTCAGGAATCTTCAAGTCCTCCTCTTTAACCAATCTCTCAATCTCTCCTATCCCTGTCTCATAGCTTAAGGCAATTGCGTTTTCCCGACACACCTTCATACCATTATACTCTTTGGGGTTGTGGGAGGCCGTAATCTGCACTGTGCAGCCAAATCCATACCTTCCTGAAGCAAAATATGCCATAGGTGTGGATACCAGACCAATATCCACTACATCCTTCCCGCTATCCGTCAAGGCCTTTGTCATAGCAGAAAAGAGTTGTGGCGATGACCTGCGTGCATCTCGTCCAACACAAAATCGTTCTACATTGGGAAACAACTTCACCAAAGCAAGCCCAATTTTGTATACCAAATCTTCACTTATATCATCGGGATATATCCCGCGTATATCATAAGCCCTGAATATACCTGCCATAAACGCCCTCCATGTTCGAAATATACCTATGCTCCGTATTTTTTCAACTTCCCTGCATGGGCCATCATAAGCGGCATCAACTGCATAGAATACATCCGGCCCAAGGACCCTTTTAATGCCTCTCTTTCAGTAAATCGCTCACAAGGATCATACCGCAGATATTTGGCTGAGAGAAGAACTGGGACAGGATGCCAGGAATGGGACTTTAACACGCAAGGGGTTGAATGGTCACCAGTAATGGCCAAGACATCTGGTTTCTTGGCCAATATACGTGGTAAGACCGCATCAAAGGCCTCTATTTGATGAACTTTACTATCAAAATTTCCATCTTCTCCATAACTGTCGGTCTTCTTGATGTGGAAGAATATGTAATCATACTTGTCATAGTTCTCTTCAAACAAAGTCATCTTCTCTTCCAACAACTCTCCATGCCCTTCCAGCTTCAAGACCTCCATACCAACAACACGG
>JAMOOT010000033.1 GCA_027065215.1 Candidatus Omnitrophota bacterium
ATTCAACGTTGCATTTAAGCAATCCTTAGGTAAATCTTAAAGTCATTTTTACTCGTATCACCTTCTGATGAGAGTATTATTTTTGGGCAAGCATCCGACTTCAATACACAACCTATTCAATCCTCCTTATCTCCATCTCCCTAACTGCCCTGGCCTCACTATCTATATTTATCCCCACCAAATATATCTCCTTGCCCGCCCCCTCATATTTCTCCCAATACCTCCTCTCCTCTATCTGCTTTATCGCCGGCTCCTGGGCATCTGTCTTTATCTCCACCACATATACCTTATCTTTTGCCAATACCACTATATCTGCCCTTCCCCTCCTGCTTACATCCTCTCCTCTTACCTCATAGCCAGTTGACATAAAAAACGAAAACAGGACACTTGCATAATACCCCTCATACTGCCCCATCGGATTATTTATGTGATAGTGATACGGTATTGCCTCAAATAATCTCTTTATCCAATTTTTTATCCCTTCTACATCTCCTTCTCTTAACGCCCGCGATAACCCCTTACTTAACCCTACATCCAACCGGTCATCTGTCATCTTCTCCAATAAAAACTTGTTCAGCGCCTGCCTTACTTCCCTGTTCGGTATCCGTAACTTATACTCTATAAATCCCTCCTCTGCTATCATCTCATCTATCGTCAAATATCCCGCCTGATACAATATCACCTCCGGCCTTATGTTCTCTACATCAAACCTGTCCATCATCTCCTCGCCTACCACCAAATTGCTCAACTCCGGTATGTAGAAATTCCCACTCTCTATTAACTTAATCAGAAAATTCGGCGTCCCCGAACTGAACCAGTAATCCTTAAATACACATCCCCTATCCACAAACCACAGCACATCAAATGGATTATATAACCTATCCCCCAAAAAATTGTATCCGTTATACCACTCCTTTACCTCCTCTAAATCTACTCCATGCCTCTTTATCTCTTCCCCCAAATAGTCCTCCAATTCATCTTGCGTTATCCCCACAATATTGCCATACCTCGGATCCAACGATATATCCTTCAGATTATTCAATCCAGAGAATATTCCTGCCTTGCTGAATCGCGTTACTCCGGTCAACAGAATAAACTTCAAATATTCATCCAAATCCTTCAATAACGAATAAAACCCCTTCAAATACTCCCGGACCTCTTTTGCCTTCTCTGGCTCATCTATGTTATCCAATATCGGGCGATCATACTCATCTATAAGCACCACTACCTTACGAGAATATTTCTCTGCCAACTTCTGAATCAACTCAGCAAACAAACTCGAAGGATGCTCAGATGAAAACCGCACACTCTCCCTCTCACAAACCAACCTCAACTTATCTCTCAGCAATACTTCTAACTCCTCTTTCCCATCACACTCTGGCATACTCAACAATATCACCGGATATCTCTTGCCCCAATCCCACTTATTATGTATCCACAACCCCTCAAATAATTCTTTTTCTCCCTCAAACAAATACCTTATCGTGGACAACAGCAAACTCTTACCAAACCTGCGTGGGCGGGAGAGAAAAAACACTTTCCCTGAACGGACTAACTTGTACACCTCAGGTGTCTTGTCTATGTATAAATAATTCAATTCCGATGTCCTTAAATCCTTAAAATCTTGCACTCCTATTGGCATCAATTTATTCATAACATCTCCTTTGCTTTGTCCCAGCATATGATTCTATTCTACCAATATCTTACAATAACTCGATACCTCCCCCTTGAGTCGTTACAAACTTCGATACAAACTTATGTGCCCTTATCTACTTAGACTCATTTACAAACCAAGTCTCATAGAAAAAACGACCCACAATCAATCCCGAAAGATTAGGAAACTGCTGAGACAGTAGATTAACCTTATCTATGTCCTCCCAACTCCCAACCCCTCCAGAAGCCAATATCTTTCCAGAAAACATATTACAAAGATTACGATAAAGATCAAGGTTCGGGCCCTCTTGGGTCCCGTCCCGACTAACATCAGTACAGAGAATCCATTCCACTCCTAAACCTTGAAGATACTTCACTGCTGAATCTATATCAAAACCACTACTCTCCATCCAACCACGTATCCTAACCTCCCTTCCCTTAACATCCACTCCCACAACAATCTTTTCCTTCCCTACCCGATCGAGTGCCCACGACAAAAAATCTTTATCCTTAAATGCCATAGTTCCAATAACAATCCTATCAGTACCTACTTCCATTAGGCGTTCTATATCCTCTTTTTCCCTTATCCCTCCACCCACTTCAACCAACAACCCAATCTGTTTTATTTTTTCGATAATATCCAAAACACCTTCTATATCTCCATACCTTGCACCGTCAAGGTTCACCAAGTGAACCCAATTATATTTTCGCTCCTTTATTCTTTTAGCCACTAAAATCGGATCCTCTGAGTAAACTGTAACCTTGTCATAATCTCCCTTCAAAAGCCGAACAACTTTTCCCTCTAATACATCAATTGCTGGAATTATCTGAAACATAACCTATTCTCACAGACTAACAAAATTTTTCAACAACCTAAGCCCTAAGGACTGACTCTTTTCAGGATGAAATTGTACGCCTATAATGTTTCCTTTACGTATAGCCGAGGCATAACTAACAGTATAGTCAGTCCTCCCCACAACGAATTCTTCACCAACTTCAATCGGGACATAATAGGAATGACAGAAATAAAAATACTCCCCTGAAGATATGTTAGAAAAGATGTTATCGCCATTATGCCGAACCTGATTCCAACCCATATGCGGAACTTTATGTTGTCTATCTGCTCTGAAACGTTTCACATCAATATCAAAAAAACCAAGTCCATCATATCCCAAACTCTCCTCTGATCCACGACAAAGTATCTGCATTCCTAAACATATTCCAAGATAAGGGCGATTAGTAAAAACTATCTCTTTGACCAAGTTCCATAACCCTCGCGACCGCAACGCCTTAACTGTATCGCCAAATGCTCCAACTCCAGGTAAGACAAATTTATCAAAATCTGATAAATCAAAAGGGACTCCAAAAACCTCGACCTTAGCTCCTATCCTCTCCAAGGCCTTGGCTACACTACGGATATTGCCACTACCATAGTCAATAACTGCTATCCTCATACCAACCCTTCTTACTTACAATATCATATTAAAGAAAACCAACCAAATTATAACACAGGCAAAACAAATCCTTAAATCGTATAACAATCGAAATGGTCTTTAGAGAAGAAATTAAAGACAAGGGGCCCTCTTCCACATTCCCTCATATCAAAGGGCCCAATCCATTATATCCCAATCAGTTACATAAAAATAAAATCAGCCGGCGAGAGGACTCGAACCTCCAACCAACTGATTACAAATCAGCCGCTCTGCCAATTGAGCTACGCCGGCCTAAAAATCATCTATTATACAGGCAAACTATAAGCCCTTTTCAATCAAGTAGTTTGTCAAATCAACTACTCGACAGGAATAACCCCACTCGTTATCATACCAAGAAAGGACCTTAACGAATTTACCATCTATTACCTTTGTAAACTCAGCATCAAAGATAGAAGAATGGTCATTCCCGTTAAAGTCACGCGACACTAACGGTTCATCACAATAGGCCAAAATACCCTTTAACTCGCCTTCCGAGGCCTCTTTCATAGCCTGCTTAATATCGTCAACCGTAACTTCCTTCTCCAACTCACAGGTCAAGTCGGTAAGAGAAACATTTGGAGTCGGAACCCTAACTGCTATACCATCAAGCCTACCTTTTAGTTCTGGAAGAACCAAACCAATGGCTTTGGCTGCACCAGTGGTGGTAGGTATCATAGAAACTGCTGCTGCC
>JAMOOT010000034.1 GCA_027065215.1 Candidatus Omnitrophota bacterium
GGGGATCTCTACTTTAATGCCAGAATTGACAACGAATGGGGATGTGAGGATAAAAAATATCAAAAGGAGTAATACCACATCCACCATCGGCGCAATATCTATAGGCCGAAGTTCTTTCTCTAATTGCTTATACCGTTTAAACCGTCGTAATCTCATACACTACTCCGACATTGCTAACAGGAGTTCTATTGCTGAGCGCTCCATATCTATTATCATATTATTGGTCCTGCTTACAAAGTAATTATAGGCTACGTATGTGGGGATTGCCACAAATAACCCTGCAGCAGTAGTGAGTAGTGCCTCCCAGATCCCGCCTGCCAGGTCAGATGGATTTATGGGGGCAAATGAGGATGCCTTGGCCTGCACCATCTGAAAGGTGTGAACCATTCCCAACACTGTCCCCAACAACCCCATCAATGGGCTTATGTGGGCGATGGTGGCCAATCCAGTGAGGTTTTTCTCCAATTTGGGGATCTCATAGATAGAGGCATCTTTCATTGCCTCCTCTATCTCTTCTCTGCGATGGCCATATTTTCGCAGGCCAGCAAAAACCACCGCTGCCACTGGGCCGGGCGTCTGTTCGGCCAAAGAAAGGGCCTGCTCAATCTTCCCTTTCTCCACTAAGGAGATAACATCATTCAGAAACCTGCGGGTATCAATGCTCATCTGAGAAAATCTTATGAGTCTCTCTATGATTATGGCCAATGCTATTACGGAACACAGGATTATCGGCCACATCATTATTCCACCTTTACTAATCACATCTATCATCTCGCTACCTCCTTATATTCTTCCAACTTTTCTTGGGCCAGTTTGGATTCCGGCCCACCTAATTCTTTCACCTTTTTATACAATTTTAATGCCTTATCTAACTTCCCCTTCCGTTCATATATCCGCGCTGCCTTTAGAAGGCTCTGAGAGCGTATAGATAACGGGACACCAGAATTATACCCAGCCTTTAGATAGAATTCCACTGCCTTATCCATCTCCCCTGCCTCTTCCCATATGGTCCCTATCTGATAGAGGTAATTCCCCTTCTCTTTTTCTGGCACTGCCTCAAGGACCTTCTCTAATGCATAGGCACTATCGGCCAATCGCCCCATCCTATAATAGACTTCGGATAGTTCCTGATATGCCTTTGCAGAAAGCCCTATCTTATTCTTAATTACCCATCTTAATAACTCCAATGCCTTGTCATACTCCCCTTTCTGTCGAAAAAGGTAAGCCAATGCGATCTTGTATTCTCCCTGCATCGGATTTTTGGAATCATCCGCATATTTTTCAAACAACTGTATTGCCTCATCATCCTTCCCTTTCATAGCATAAAGCCAGGCAAGGTCGTAACGAGCCTTATACACTCCCGAACTGTTAGGATAACGCCCTACATACTCTTTAAGATAATTCTCGGCCTGGGTATATTTCTCTTCTGAGATAAACTTTTCGGACAACCAAAGCAGGACCTGCTCTGCTAATACATCTTCTGGATGCCTTTCGACCAGTTGCCTAAACCTTTTTATTGCCTCACTCTCTCTACCCAAACGATAATAACACCATGCCAACTCGTACTCCAATTCTGGTTTTAATTCTTTCTTTTCTAAACGATCTAACAACTTCCTAAACAGATGTAATGCTGGTTTAAACTTCTTCGAGTTAAAATAGGCCGTTGCTAAGACGTAATCCAGATGAGGCTGATACTTCGCATCTAACTCATCTTTTTTCAAACCTTCTAAAATAGTAATGGTCGAGTCAAAATCACCAGCATTAAAATAAGCCAATGCAAGGTTATACTTCAGATCAGTTATATATCGAGAGGACGGGTATGCTTTTATCGCATCCTTGAAGTAAAGTATACCTTGATCATATTTTTTCAATTTCATATATGCAATTCCAATCTGCAGCAGGATGTAATCAGAATAATACGAATCAGGGTATTCTGTAAGTAACTTATTGAAATGTTTTATCGCCTCCTCATAACTGCCCATAGACATAAGGACATCACCCACATTGACCAGAGCACCTAATTTGGCGTATTCTTCTTGCGAGAGTTTACTTATGGTCTCGAAGGACTGGATTGCCTCCTCAAATCTTCCCAACTTGATATCTGTCCAAGCCAAGCCATAATAGGCATTGACCATTATATCTTCAGAGGTTACTGCGCGAGATAATCCCAATAAAGATATAGACTTTTCATAGTAAGATCGAGCATCAGAATAATCTCCAATACGAAATAAGGCCTCAGCCAACCAATAACATATATCTGGTTTCCACTTCGTGTCTGGATACTTTGCTAATACAGACTTGAATTTCTCAATGGCCTTCTGAAATTCCCCCTTCTTGAAAGACAGATATCCCTCGGCAAATTCTAAGGAATCATTTTTTTTGCCAAGACAATCAATTGCCCTTTTCAATGCATCCTCTGCTTCTTTTAATCTACCCATCCTTAGTAAGGCCCACGCCTTTCCTTGCAGGGCATATCCTCCCCACTTCTTCCCCTTATATATCAAGGCCACCTTATCAAAATACTTTATCGCCTCTTGATAATGGGCCAATATATAATAAATCTTTCCTAAGAAGAAGTAAGCACTGGATAAATATTCACTTTCAGGAAAATCATAGAGAAACTTCTCAAATAACTCCTTTGCCTTATCTAAATCTTGCGCCTCGTAATAGGCCTGTGCCAGTTTAAACCTTGCCACTTGACGAACTGCCCGTGGGACATCCTGGCCAATAAAATCTTTTAACTTGGCAATCGCAGAATCATAATCTTTTTTGCTAAAGAATAAATCGCTAAGCAATTCCAGTCCTTTGGACTTAAGTTTCTCATCTTTCTTTTCTACCATCTCATCTGCTACCTGCAGGGCTGAATCTATATCCCCGATCTCCTTGTACAAGGAGATTAATGTCTCATATACCTGCATTTGTACATTCGTCTCCAGGTCTGGGAGGGACCGCATTTCCAATAATATCTTAAGGGCATCTCTCTTTCGCCCTTCCTTTGCATAGACCTTTGCCAACAACAACCGAGCCTCGTCTTGATACAATAGATTTGAGGTAGTGTATTTTTGGAGAATGCCTTCAGCAACGTCGTAAAACCCATCTTCGTAGGCCTTGCGCGCCACTTCTAAATCCGCATTTTGAGCAAGAGATACCCCAAAAGAGACAAAAACAAACAGGATAGAAAAACTAATACTAATACTAATCGGCCTTCTCATCCTCACCAAACACCTCTGATTCAGAAAAAACTTCAGCAGTAAAGGAATATAGTTCTCCTCCTTGCCATTCATCTGGCGGAAGCCCTGCTTTCACCGCCAACTGCCGTAAAAAGGTCATCCTATCCCAGCCATATTCTACTGGCACCTGAGGTAGAAGCAGACCAGAGTAAAACCCCTTTCTCAGCAATAATCCGTGTTTGCCAATCTTTATGTCGTT
>JAMOOT010000035.1 GCA_027065215.1 Candidatus Omnitrophota bacterium
TGATTTGACTGAATCAGGGTATATAAATGTGGATGAGTATTTGCGTTCATCGGTGGATTGGATTTACTGTGCAGGGGAATGCATAGGGAAGATGTTTTTTGCCTACACTGCAAGTTATGAAGGAAAGGTTTGTGCCTTAAACCTGTTAGGAAAAAAGAGGCCGATTTTCTATCCAGCGATTCCTCGATGTGTTTTCTCTGATCCCCCGTTCTGTTCTGTTGGGTTTCCAGAGCAAGGTTTAATATATGGTACACTCAATTATCCACATGGCGAGATGTATTATCTTTATCCAGTAACTGGTAAAATAAAGGTAGGGATTGATTCTCAAGGGATTGTTAGGTTTGCTGGCATATTTGGGCCGGGAGCGAGTGAATTACTACCTTTATTTACATTGGCGATAGAAAAGGAGATGAGATTTTCAGATTTGAAAGAGATGTTGTACGTTCATCCAACCCTTTCTGAGGCGGTTGCCAGAATAAATTTTTAGAAAGGAGGGGTCTTGTATGGCAAGAGATAGTTGGGCCTCGCGATTGGGAGTAATATTGGCTGTAGCGGGTAGTGCAGTGGGATTAGGAAATTTTCTGCGCTTTCCAGTTCAAGCGGCCCAAAACGGGGGCGGTGCATTTATGATTCCCTATTTTGTATCTCTTCTTTTATTGGGGATCCCTTTGATGTGGATAGAATGGACATTGGGTAGGTATGGAGGTGGATTTGGTCATGGCACTGCCCCGGGGATATTCCATTCGGTATGGAATAAGAACCGCTTTATAAAGTATTTTGGTGTCATTGGCATATTTGGCCCTTTGGCTATTTTTGTCTATTACACATTTATTGAGTCCTGGACCTTAGGTTTTGGGGTTCTTGGCTTGATGGGCAAGTTGAAAATAGCGGCTGCTGATAAGATCTCTATGCAAAAGTTTTTGACTAATTATCAGACTCATCTTTGGCCATCGTATTTGTTTTTCCTTTTGACCTTTACTGCCAATATCTATGTGATCTTTAACGGTGTATCTAAGGGTATTGAGAAATTCTCTCGCTGGGCAATGCCTACACTTTTAATTATGGCAGTGATTTTGATGATACGTGTCCTTACTTTGGGTGCCCCTTATCCGGATAGGCCTGATTGGAATGTTGTAAACGGGCTTGGCTATCTTTGGAATCCGGACTTTTCCGCGCTTTTAAATCCTAAGGTCTGGTTGGCGGCTGCTGGCCAGATATTCTTTACACTAAGTGTTGGGATCGGTGTAATCTTGACCTATGCAAGTTATTTAAAAAAGACCCATGATGTAGTACTTTCAGGGCTTACTTCAGTGAGCACTAATGAGTTTATAGAAGTGGTTATTGCAGGTAGTATCGTGATTCCTGCTGCTTATGCCTTTTTGGGACCAAGTCAGATTGGCGAAGTGGCAAAGTCCGGGGCCTTTAACTTGGGTTTTGTTACAATGCCGATGGTGCTCAACCGATTCCCTATGCCTGCATTTTTTACTGGATTGTGGTTCCTTCTATTGTTTTTGGCCGGTGTTACTTCGTCGGTCTCGTTGGTTCAACCGGCTATTGCCTTTTTGGAGGATGAGTTTAATCTTTCTCGTCGGAAGGCAGTTGTGATATTTTCGGTTATTTCCTTTGTATTAATTCAACCTGTTATCTTTTATTTCTCACGGGGAGTGGTGGATGAAATGGATTTTTGGGTAGGGACAGTGGCGTTGGTGGTGTTTGCCCTTATTGAGGTGATATTGTTTTCTTGGGTATTTGGAATGGACAGAGCATGGGAAGAGATCCATCAAGGTGCTGATCTTCAAATCCCACGAATTTATCGTTTTATTATGAAGTATGTAACTCCCTTACTTTTGATAATTATCTTGGTTTCGTGGTTAGCGAATTCAAAAGAGATTATATTTATGACAAATGTCCCACCAGAGAATAAGCCAGTGGTTTTAGCAACTCGGTTGAGCCTTTTAATAGCCTTGGGCGTTTTAGCGGCGTTAGTGAAGATTGCCTGGAGAAGACGGAGACAGTTGGAGGGTTAAAAGGAGGGATAATTGCCAATGAGGAAGAAGTTTTATATAACCACTCCGATATACTATGTAAATGCAAGGCCTCATATTGGTCACTCTTACACGAATATAGCAGCAGATGCGGCTGCAAGGTTCTTTAGGTTGAAGGGAGTTGATACCTTTTTCTTGACCGGGACAGATGAACATGGTCAGAAGGTAGAAAAGGCAGCCCGTGAGGCAGGGCGGGAGGTGCAGGAGTTTGTTGACGAATTGGCTGGGAAATTTAAGGATTTGTGGATGACCCTTAATGTTTGCCCAGATGATTTTATCCGCACCACTGAATCGCGCCATATAAGGGCAGTAGAGCATGTTTTAAATTATCTTTATGAAAAAGGAGATATATACAAGGATTCTTATACTGGTTGGTATTGTGTGCCGTGTGAGACGTTTTGGACCGATGGTCAGGTGCTTATGGAAAATGGGAAGCGTCTATGCCCTGATTGTCGTAGAGAAGTGGATGAACTTACAGAAGAAAATTACTTTTTTAGATTGTCTAAGTATCAAGATTGGTTGATAAGGTATATAAAAGAACACCCTGATTTCGTAAAGCCAGAGGGGCGATACAATGAGGTCTTAAGTTTTTTAGAAAAAGAGAGACTTAATGATTTATGCATATCCAGACCTAAGTCCCGCTTCTCTTGGGGGATAGAGATTCCATTTTCTCCTGACCACATTACCTATGTTTGGTTCGATGCCTTGATAAATTACATCTCGGCCTTGGGATATCCTGAAGATACTGAAGAATTTACCAAGTTTTGGCCAGCAGATATTCACTTGATCGGAAAAGATATCCTTCGTCAGCACGCGATATACTGGCCTATTATGCTCCATGCCTTGGACTTGGAGATACCTTACCAGATATTTGCACATGGATGGTGGTTGGTTGACAATAAAGGCTCAGCGGAGAAGATGTCCAAGTCAAGGGGAAATATCGTGGACCCATATGTAATGGTTGAGGATTTTGGAGTGGATGTCTACCGTTATTTTCTTCTCCGAGAGATCCCGTTAGGAGTAGATGGGGTCTTTTCATACGAGGCAGTAGTTAAGCGTTATAATGGGGATTTGGCCAATGACTTTGGAAATCTGGTTTATAGGGTCTTGTCTATGGCTGAGAAATATCTGAAGGATGGGGTAGTGCAGTTTACGGAAAGGCCTAAGAATCGCTTAGTGGAATCTTTATTTGATCTAAAAGAAAAGGTTGATTTGGAGTTTTCTTCTCTTAATTTTTATGAAGGTCTGGCCTGTATATGGGATGTTATAAACTTGGCCAATAAATTTATTGAAGAAGAGCAACCTTGGACTATGCGAAAAGAGGGGCGGTTTGATGACCTAAAACGGTTTATGTATATTTTGTTAGAGACCCTTCGTATAGTCTCAGCCTGCGTGTATCCAATTATGCCTACTACTGCAGGTAAAGTATGGGAGCAGTTGGGGATGGGAGCAGATATCTCTCAGGCAAATTGGGAGAAGATCTTTGTTTGGGGGGTGATACCTGAAGGTACGAAGATAAAGAAATATCCTCCTTTGTTCCCAAGGCGCGATGAGGAATGAGTGAATGCAGGGGCATCATTAGTGAAATTAGAGAGGGATTAAGATAAAACCTTGAAATAAAGACAATGAGGGTTTATATTGTGGAAATTACACATAAATTTTGGAATATACAGCGGGGTGGAGAAATAGGAGAGATAAAAGAAAGGACGATATTTAGGAGGTTGGTTTATGGGGAAGAAAGACAAA
>JAMOOT010000036.1 GCA_027065215.1 Candidatus Omnitrophota bacterium
GTTTACTACCCAAGAATGGACTTTTGAAGCAACATCTGTAATCAACCACGCATATCCCAAAGAAACAAAGACCAAGCAAAACAGAGACGAAACCGTCCATAAACTTATCACAATCCAGTTTCCCCACCAGAAAAGAGCAAATAAAAGATAACCTATTGCAATCCCATACCTGACTATCGAATTAGAGATATAGCGCATCGCGCCTAAGACCAATACCAATCCCCCCAAAAGAATAAGCAACTGCCTTAGGACAGGCGAAGAGAACCAATGGCTGGGATAAAACCCATAGGATATAAACAGAGAAACAAGAAACGAGAGGCCAAACAAACCCTTTGCTATTCTGCCTGCAGTTGTTTTCTTACTGACAGGGAGAAGAGCAAATATCGAATCCACAAATGAAATCCCAAGATATAGCAGAGAGAAATCCCAAAGAAAAGGGATAAGACTCGAGTTCGGCCATATCTTAGAAATTAGATATGTGTATGCAAGAAACAAAAGGCCGGACAAAACCTCTCCAATCACCCACAGGAGATGACTCCCAGTCCCACAGCACAGGCGATTATGAAAAGATCGAGTCCCTACGAATACAAACAACGAAACTAAGGCGATACCTACATCCACATTCCAAGGTAAATAACTCAAATCACAAAACCTCCTCAGGATGAACTATCTTGCCCTTTATCGCCGAGGCAGCAGCCACGGCAGGGTTAGAAAGGTAAACAAAACTCTTCAAGGACCCCATCCGACCTACGAAGTTTCGATTCGTAGTGGCAAGACAAACCTCTCCATCAGCCAAAACCCCCATATGCCCACCCAAGCAGGGCCCACAGGTGGGAGGAGAGAATACAGCCCCGGCCTTGACAAAGATCTCCGCCCACTTACGCCTCACTGCCTCAAGATATATCTGTTGGGTGCCGGGGATTATTATCAACCTGACATCAGGATGGACTTTTCTGCCTCGCAGGATATCCGCCGCCACCTGCAAGTCAGATAACCTCCCATTGGTACAAGAACCGATCACCACCTGATCTATCTTCACATTCTTCACCTTACTCACCGGCCTTACATTGCTCGGCAGATGGGGAAGTGCAACCGCAGGCTCCCACTTACTCACATCGTACTCACGGACCTCCACATAATTGGCATCTTCGTCTGATCTCAATTCCTTCCACTTACGATACACCTTAGGATACCGTCTGGGATTGACCTTCTTTATATAGTTCCAAGTAATCTTATCCGGAGCAAACAATCCAGCCTTTCCCCCTGCCTCTATCGCCATGTTCGCCATGGTAAGTCTTCCATCCATAGGCAGTTTGTCTATCACCTCGCCCGAAAACTCCATTACCCGATAGAGTGCACCG
Organism: Candidatus Omnitrophota bacterium; assembly: GCA_027065215.1. Taxonomy (GTDB): domain Bacteria; phylum Omnitrophota; class Gorgyraeia; order S143-82; family S143-82; genus S143-82. Next base: position 1,362 of record JAMOOT010000036.1, read on the forward strand.
TCTACCCCAATATCTCCTATGGTGTACAAGATCAAATCTTTGCCCGAAACCCACTTTGGCAGGGTTCCATTATAAACAAACTTTATCGTCTCCGGCACCTTAAGCCATACATGCCCGGTCCTCCAGGCCACTGCCAGATCAGTAGAACCCACTCCAGTAGCAAACGCCCCCAATGCCCCATAAGTACAGGTATGGGAGTCAGCCCCTATAACCAGATCACCCGGGCAGACCAGGCCCAACTCTGGCAGCAGGGCATGTTCAATACCAACGCGGCCGACCTCGTAATAATGCCTAATCTTATTCTCTCTTGCAAACTCCCGTAACAACTTGCATTGCTGAGCACTCTTTATATCCTTATTGGGGGTAAAGTGGTCGGGAACCAACACTATCTTATTTGGATCCGCAAGTCTCTTATGAGAAAACTTCTCAAACTGGCGAATCGCAAGTGGAGCAGTAATGTCATTGCCCAACATCAGATCCACTTTAGCCCATATAAAGTCCCCTGCCTTCACACCCTTCTGACGCGTATGCGCAGCCAATATCTTTTCAGCCATTGTATAACCCATATCTACCTCCTTAACTCATCTAAAAATTATTCTCTTTCACCGAACCTATCTACTAAAATCCGTTTTAACTCCATAAGCGACTGAGATATCACCTTAGTGTCTGATAAAATCGGCATAAAATTAGTATCTCCATTCCACCGCGGAACAATATGGAAGTGAAGATGGTGCTCTACCCCTGCACCTGCAACCCGGCCCAAGTTTAACCCCACATTGAACCCATCCGGTGAAAGCACATCCATCAAGATATCCTTAGAACGTATCAACAAGTCAAACAACTCCTTCTTCTCCTGCTCTGAGAGATCAGACAAATCAGAGACATGCCGATTCGGGAGCACCAAAAGATGGCCATTGTTATAAGGAAACTTATTCAACCTAACCGAACAATTCTCCCCCTTATAAACTACATACTCATCCTCTCTACAAAACACACACCCTTCATCATCCTTATCCACCATAGAGATATACTTATACCGCCAAGGGGCCCAAATTACATCCATCTCATCACCTCAACCTTTTATTCAACCAAATAGAGGAGCGTTCCTGTTTCTTTTCCAGTTCATCCATCTTCCGCCAAAAGACAAACATGAATATGAGGGCCAAACCCGTCATAGTGCCTGCATATATAAACGCCCATCTCAGCCCAAAGGCCTTCCATATAAGACCGGCTATCAGATTCCCCAATATCATAGCAATCCCTGCCAGAGTCTGAAATGTCCCTATCGCAGTCCCCTTAATTTCATCAGAGGCCATCCTCCCTACATAGGCAGTCTGATTCCCCTGAAGTGCTGCCTTGGATATCCCATAAAGCCCGAACAAAACAAAACCCCACATCGGACGGAAAAAGGCAAACCCAAATAGAGTAAGCGTCATCAATGCATAGCCAATGGATACTGCCCTCCTGCCTCCTATTCTATCCAACAGAAGACCAAACGGGACAGAGAAGGCCGCATAAAGCACATTGAAGGCAACATAGAACGCAAGCGGAGCCAAGATCTTATACCTACCAAAGGCCATATATTCTGCCCGAGAAATAAACAACATATAACTCAACTCCCCCAAAGAATATAAAAACGCAATCCCGAGGAATAACTTCATCTTCCCCGGTAAGACCTTCAGGTCAAACACCAACGACCTGGCAACTGGATCACGACGGTACTCCTTCACCCAAACAAGAGGTATAAGAGTCAAAAAACCAATAATCGCCGCAATGAGGATCAACAGATTAAACTTCAGCTGCAATCCCCAGTACAGGAGTAAGACCAAAAGAGAACCCAATATAGCCCCAATCGTATCCATCATCCTATGCAAACCAAAACCAAATCCCTCATGCTTAGGCATAGACTCAGCGATAAGCGCATCCCGAGGGGCATTTCGCATCCCCTTTCCTACCCTCTCTAAAAGCGCAAAAACCATCGCAAACGGCCAAGAGCGAGAGATAGCCAAAAAGAGTTTACACACAGAAGAGAACAGATACCCTCCTACAATAAAGACCTTTCTCCGACCTGTCTTATCCGAAATATGGCCAAAGAGCATCTTAAGGATATTCCCCAAACCATCTCTCAATCCTCCAAGCAGACTTATCACCACCGGCCCTGCCCCAAGAGACTGGAGAAACATCGGCAAGATGGGCATAATCATCTCACTACTCATATCATTCAACAAACTCGTCCAGGCAAGAAGATAAATATTGCGCTTATTATTCTCTCGCATCTCCACTCTTACCCTCCTCTTCTAACAGACCAGACAACGAAACCCCTGCCCGCTCTAATATTCCTCGCCTAATATTCTCTAACAAATTATAGTAATAGTAAAGGTTATGAAGCGTCAGAAGTCTTATTCCTAACACCTCCCCTGCCAT
>JAMOOT010000037.1 GCA_027065215.1 Candidatus Omnitrophota bacterium
TAAACGGTGGATAGTGGTTTTTGTGAAAAAAATACAAAAAGCGTCCTGATTCATATTCTAAGATAGACATTTTTTGTAATAAAGACGCTTCCTTATTTGTTAAAATAAGAAAGCGAAAAAATTTTATAGAAAAGGAGGAAGTATGAAAATTTCAATAATTGGAACGGGGTATGTAGGTCTGGTCTCTGGCATCTGCTTTGCTTATCTCGGGCACGAGGTGCTTGCATTAGATAAGGATGAAAAAAAGATCCAATCCTTACGAAAGGGAAAGATCCCGATTTATGAGCCAGAGTTAGACAGGTTGTTTAGTGTAGTAAGGAAGAATAAACGGATATCATTTACAACTGATTATAAAGAATGCACGAGGTTCGGAGAGTTTATATTCATTGCAGTGGGTACACCTCCCCGGGCAGATGGATCTGCTGACCTCTCTTTTGTCAGATCTGCCATAGAGGAGATCTCTAACCACTTACGAGAAGGAGAGTTAAAGATAATAGTTACTAAATCCACTGTGCCGGTTGGGACTGGTAGATGGATTAAGTCTTTTCTTGCTGAAAGACTTAAATCAAGGGGGATACCTAATCCCTGTGATCTATTTGATGTGGTATCCAATCCCGAGTTTCTGCGTGAAGGCAAGGCAGTGCAGGACTTTATGTCACCTGACAGGGTAATTATCGGGGCGGACAATAGAAACTCTGCTTGGAGGGTGGCAAGTTTATATGAAAAGGTCAATCCCACACTCTTGGTCTGTGATATCTCTACTGCCGAGATGATAAAATACGCATCCAACGCCTTTTTGGCAACAAAGATATCTTTCATCAACGAGATGAGCAAGTTGTGCGAAAGTCTAAATGCAGATATAGAGACTGTCTCGAGGGCGCTGGGATTGGATCACCGAATATCCCCTGCCTTTTTAAAAGCAGGGCTTGGGTTTGGAGGAAGTTGCCTACCCAAGGATGTCTCGGCCTTGATCTCCATAGGTAAACAACACAATGTAACTACTCCTATTCTTCAGGCAGTAATGGAGGTCAATAACGAACAACAAAGAAAACCAATCAAGTTCCTAAAATCCGTCTTCCCGTCTCTAAAAGGTGTTCGCGTTGGATTATTAGGGTTATCGTTTAAACCTGAAACTGACGATGTTCGTAATTCCCCAAGTTTAGTCCTGGCCCAAGAATTAGTAAAGGAGGGCTCTATCCTGTGGGTGCATGATCCTATAGCAATTCATAATTTTTTAAATAACCTCCATAAGTTCGAAAAGAAAATAAATGTGGCTAAAACTCCTGAGCAATTAATAACTAATTGTGATGCAGTGATAATAGTAACTGATTGGCCAGATTATAAAGACATAGATATCTCACTACTTCAAGATAAAGTTGTTTTTGATGGCCGGAATATGCTTAATCCAGAAATAATGAATCAAATTTGTAAAGTCTACGAGGGAATTGGCCGAACAAGACTAAGCAGGGAATAAACCTGATTAATTGTTCTCAGATTCCGTGTCTTTCACTCGATACTCGCTTACACTGGTGTCTCCGTATTCTCTCCTCTTAACCAATACAAGGGATTTACTTTCATCTATTTTTATTCGCTTGTAGTGTTCAAGAAAAACTCTACTTGTGGATTTCAAAATAGGATACTCATCTAAAACTCTCAGCATCGTCCTCTCCCATCTACCGTAATATGGAGGGTCTATATAGACTACGTCTACTCTTACGCCTTGATGTGCAATGAACTTGATAGAACGCTTTATCCCCCAGGGCAATATTATTATTCCTTTTTCAGGAATTAGTTTAGGTGCTATAACATAAGGCTCTTTTATCAAAGAGAGGTTTTTCTCTATTACCTTTATCACTTCCGGGTCATTCTCTACCAAGATTGCCCTATCCATTCCTCTGGAGATAGCCTCTATGGCCATCGCTCCACTACCTGCAAAGAGATCGAGAAAGGTTCCGCATTGAAAGGACTCCCCTAATACGGTAAAGACTGCTTTTCTGACTTTGGTACTGGTGGGACGAATCTTTTCAATAAATCTTATTTTCTTTCGGGCGAACTTGCCACCAATTAATGTTAAGTGCATACTAAGACAAAAACTAAAGCAATTTCTTGATCTGTCCGTTTAGTTTTTTTTGCCTTTCTTCTTCACATTTCACACACAAAAGAGCATACGGCATAATCTTTAACCTTCCCTTAGGTATTGGCTCCCCACAGGATTCGCATATCCCATATGTTCCGTGCTCTATTTTCTCCAACGCATATCGAAGCACTGAAAGGGTTTCGTATTCTTTTGAAAGAAGACCAGCAGAAAATTCTTTTTCATAAAAATCCCCCGAGACATCAGCCGCATGTACTGCATAAATAGATCTTTCTTCTTCAGAAAGCGCCTCGCTTGAAAGTTGTTTAATCTCTTTTTCAAGTTTCTCTATTTCTTTGACAATGAGCGGCTTAAATATATTCTCCATCTCTTCTTTAGTAAGTTTTTTGGCCTTTGGCATATTTTTATACCTCCTTATCAAAATATTCTTTCATCACTCTAACACACCTCGGACATAAATCTGGCCACTCTTTAGAAACTCCAACTTCTTCGTGCCAATTCCAGCACCGCGCACATTTTTTTCCTCTTGCCTTTTCAACTTTTACTAATCGTTTGTCAGCCTTTTCTACCTCCACGCCCGACACTATAAAAATATACTTTAAATAATCTCTATGCCTTTGGCATACACTATATTCCTCACTTGGCAAGTATAATACAACATTGGCCTCAAGTGAACTACCAATAACATTTTTTTCTCTTTCTGTCTCAAGGGCCTTCAAGACTTCTTCTCGCACCTCAAACAAAAATTGCCAATCGGATCTCTCCGTTTCTTCTATTCTCTTTAGCCCTTCTGGCCACTCAGATAAATGTACAGACCCCTTTCCTACAAGATACTCCCACACTTCATCTGCAGTAAACACTAATATCGGAGAGACAATTCGAACCAATGCATGTACAATTTCGTAAAGGCTACTCTGTGCCGAACGTCTCTCTATAGACTTGGGTCCACTGACATACAATCGGTCTTTCAATATATCCAAATAAAATGAACTCATATCTACATTGCAAAAATAATATATTTTATGAAAGGCCTTAAAAAATTCATACCTTTGATAGGCTCTGTCTACCTCACTTACTAAATTGGCTGTTAAATCCACAGCCCAACGGTCAATGGAAAGTCGCTCATCAAAAGGAACATTATCTTGAATATAGTCAAAATCGTAAAGGTTTCCTAAGATATATCGAAATGTATTCCTTATCTTGCGATAGGCATCTGCCATCTGCTTAAGGATCTCCTCGGAGAGTCTTACATCAACATGATAATCAGAGGAAGAAACCCATAATCTTAATATATCTGCTCCATAGGTCTTCAACACCTCCTGGGGGGATATAACATTACCTAAGGACTTGGACATCTTTTTGCCCTGTCCATCCACCACAAACCCATGAGTAAGGACCTCCCTATAAGGGGCTATACCTCTGATTGCGGTAGAAGGAATTAAAGAAGATTGGAACCAACCTCTATGCTGATCACTTCCTTCCAGATACAAATCCGCCGGAAAGCTGAGATCGTTATCACCCTCAAGTACCGCACAAAAACTGCCACCAGATTCAAACCAAACATCCACGATCTCTTCTCCGGGCACAAACTCAGTAGAATTACATACCTTGCATCTCCATCCCTTTATAAGGTCCATCACCTCATCTGTAAACCATACATCTGAACCTCTCTCTGCTACAAGATCTGCCAATCGCATAATTATCTCAGGTTCCAACAAAGGTTCAGAACAGGATTTGCAGTAAAAGACAGGTATCGGCAATCCCCAATACCTCTGGCGAGATAAACACCAGTCAGGCCTATCCTTTACCATAGAAGAAATCCTTTCTTTGCCTGAAGGCGGAATCCAAGAGACTGTCTGGATGGTCTTAAGTAGGTCTTCCCTTAACTTATTATGGTCTATAGACATAAACCACTGATAAGTCGCTCGAAATACTATTGGCTGTTTACATCTCCAACAATGAGGATAAGAGTGCGTTATTTTACCACTGGAGAGTAATAGATTAGATTCTTTAAGGGTAGAGATTATTAATTCGTTTGCTTGGTATATATCCTTCCCTTCCAATTGAGGGAAATCAGTAACAGAACAAAATCTCCCCTGATCGTTTAATGGCATAATAATATCTAAACCATACTTTTGCCCGACCATAAAATCTTCTTGCCCATGTCCTGGTGCTATATGAACAAACCCACTTCCATCCTCTTCAGAGACAAAATCAGCAGGGATAATCTTGCCTGAACGAGACAGAAAAGGATGTCTATACTCTCTGCCCACTAAATCAGTTCCTTGTTTTCGACTAATTATCTTTCCTTCACCCACCAGACTCTTTATCTCCTCCCATCGAGTGGCAGAAACCCACATCTTTCTGTCTTCCGCCTCTATCAATAGGTATTCAATAGCAGGATTAACTGCTACTGCAACGTTGGAATAAAGGGTCCAAGGTGTAGTAGTCCAAACCAAAATATAACTCTCTTTATTTTTCTCTGGGAACAAGACATAGATGGAAGGAGATTCTTTATCATAATACTCAACTTCGGCCTCTGCCAAAGCGGTCTCGCAATTAGCACACCAATGAACAGGTTTTCTTCCTCTGTATATAAACCCTCCCTTCACTAAGTCGGCAAAAAGACGGTACAGTTCTGCCTCATAGCGAGATGATAATGTAAGATAAGGGCGTTCCCAACGTCCAAGCACTCCCAATCTCTTGAACTCTTCTCTTTGGATATCCACATATTTCAAGGCATATTGGTGTGCCATTTTTCGAAATTCTAATTTATCCACTTCATGTTTTGTCTTCCCAAGTTCCTTAAAGAGTTGATGCTCAACAGGTAGGCCATGACAATCCCAACCAGGGACATAAGGACAATCGTATCCCTTTAAAGTCTTGTATCTAATCACAATATCTTTTAAGATCTTATTCAAGGCATGGCCTATATGAATATGGCCATTTGCATAGGGCGGGCCGTCATGGAGGATAAACTTGGGGGCACCACTACGAGATTCCCTAATCTGTCCGTAAAGGCCCTCCTCTTCCCATCGTTTTAATCGCTCGGGCTCACGTTTAGGAAGATTTGCCCGCATCGGGAAATCAGTCTTAGGCAAGTTAAGGGTATCTTTGTATCCTGCCATATTATTTCTTCACCCGCCTTCCGACCAATACTAATGGAGATGCAATAAAGATGGTTGAATACGTCCCTGATATAACGCCTACCAATAGAGCAAAGGCAAAAGAATTGAGAACTTCCCCTCCAAACAAATAGAGAGAAATAATAACTAACAATGTTGTCAGCGAAGTAATAATCGTGCGTCCTAATGTCTCGTTGATACCAGTATTGATTATTTCATACAGAGACGCCCGTCTCATAACCCGTCGTTTTTCCCTAACACGGTCATAAATGACGATAGTATCATTGACGGAATAACCCGCTATCGTCAAAAGGGCGGTTACTATCAAGAGGTCTAATTGACGGCCAGTAAAGGCCAAAAAACTCAATGTCACCAACACATCATGGACTAAGGCCACAACAGCAGCAACAGCGAAATTGAAATAATGAAATCTGAAAGCGATATACACGAGTATACCAAATAAAGACCATACAATAGCCAATATAGCCTTTTTCTTTAATAGTTTTCCTATGGATGGCCCAACCCTCTCTACTCGTAAAAGATCTCCACTGAAGTCTTTTTTGAATTTCTCTTCTACACGTTCTACTACGTCCTCTTTAGTTCGAATTATTACAGAACGTGTATCGTCTCTAAATCTCTGTATCACTGCATCCTTTATGCCTAATGCGTTTAACTCTTTCCTAAGTTGATTTGTGGTAACTTCCTTGGGGAACCTATATTCTTGGAGGTAACCACCAGCAAAATCTATCCCAAACATTGAATTACCTCTAATAAAGAAGACAATCGCCCCCCCTAAAATTATGGCTAAAGAAACAAGATAGGCAATCTTTCGATAAGAAAGAAAATCTATCTTGCTGCCAAAGAAGAAACTGGACATCGGCAAGGAGGAGATATCTGTAAGGCTCAATATTATCTCAAATATTAGCCGAGTAAACACTATAGCGGTAAACATACTTGCCAAGATACCAATAGATAGGGTTACTGCAAATCCCTTTATCGGACCGGTCCCAAACTGAAACAACATAAGAGCGGCAATTAATGTAGTAAGGTTTGAATCTACTATCGTTAAAAATGCCTTATCATAGCCTGCCCTTATAGCAGTGCGGATAGGGGATCCATTCCTCAATTCCTCCTTAATCCTCTCATTTATCAAGACATTTGCATCGACCGCCATACCTAAGGTCAAAATGATTCCTGCAATACCCGGAAGGGTTAACGTTGCTTTAAATAACCCCAATCCACCTAATATAATGATAATATTGAAGATTAATGCCAAATCTGCGATAAAACCTGGCAGACGATAGTAAACGAGCATAAACAAAAATACCAAAAGTGCCCCAATTATGGCTGACTTAATCCCTTGGCGAATGGAATCCTGCCCAAGCAAGGGGCCAACGGTTCTCTCCTCTACTACCTTCATTGGAGCAGGCAGGGCACCTACCCGTAATACCAATGCCAAATCTTGTGCCTCAGTTGGGGTAAAACTGCCAGATATCATCGCCCGCCCGCTTGGAATACGCTCCCTTATTACTGGAGCAGACTGAATTTTTCCATCCAGTACTATTGCAAGGTTTCGTCCAACATTTTCTCCAGTAATCTGGGCAAATTTTTTGGCACCTTCTGGGGTAAATTCTAAACTAACTACTGGTTGGTTATATTGGTCAAAACTCACATAGGCCTTTTTTACTGCATCACCAGAAAGTAACGCCTTTTTTTCCACCAAATACGGCCTTTCATCTTGGTCATAGAGAATCTCATACTCAGGAGGTAATTCTTGCCCAGAAAGGGCCTTACTTAACAAATCAGGGTTGTTTACCACTAACTTAAACTCTAATTGAGCCGTTCGGCCAATTATATCCAATGCCCTCTTTCTATCCGTTACTCCCGGAAGTTGTAATACAATCTCATCCATTCCTTGACGGGAAATAGTAGGTTCTTTAACTCCAAACTCATCTATTCTATTCCTTACTACTTCAAGAGCCCGTTCAACTGCGTCCTCTCTATCTTGTTTGGGTATCTGAGAGGTATCCACTTTCAGGACTAAATGCATACCACCTTTTAAATCTAAGCCTAAACTTATCTTCTTGTTCAGTGGCAAGGCAGCCCAAAGGGAAAAGCCAAGCACTAAAAGGGAAACTATCAATCTCCATCTTATCCTCTTGTCCATAACCTCTCCTTTGGCTTAAATTTTTCTGGCTATGGCCGACTTTTCTACATCTATTTTAGTATCTCCTCCAACCCGTAGGGTAATCACATCGTCTTTTACTGAAGCAACCATTCCCCTTATACCACCTATCGTAACCACCTTATCTCCTGGGCGAAGAGAAGAGATCATCTTCTTGTGTTCTTCCTGTTGTTTCCGAGAAGGCAAAATCACTAAAAAATAAAAGACCCCAATAACAATTGCCAATGGGATTAACTGTAGTATTGCATTATTCATTCTCTTTCTCCTCTTCTCTTGCTTCCGGTGCCAAATCTCTCATACTAAGGCCAATTTTCATCTGCTCTGGATCTACTTTGACAATCTTGACCTTAACCTTATCGTGAGGCTTAAGGTGTTCAGCCATAGTTTTATCCATCTCTGACATATACACCAAGCCTTCCAAATCTTCCTCTAATTTTACAAAGACCCCAAAGTTAGTAACTTTTACCACTTCACCTTCTACTACAGTGCCAACCTTAAACCTTTCAACTATCTCAGGCCACGGATTGGGTTTTAACTGCTTTATTCCCAATGCTATTTTCTGAGCGTCCTTGTCAATAGAAAGGACTTTTACCTCTATTTCCTCTTCTTTTTTCAAAAGTTCTTGAGGGTGGGTTACCCGACGTGTCCAGGACATATCAGAGACATGGACCATCCCCTCTATCCCATCGATCAACTCGACAAAAGCACCATAATCAGTAAAGCCTTTGACTTTCCCTTTGAGAGTAGATCCTATCGGTATCTTCTCATCAACAGTATCCCAAGGATTTGTTTGAAGTTGCTTAGTGCCAAGAGACAATTTCCTCTTATCCTTATCTACATACAAGACCATTGTTTCAATTTCATCTCCTACCTTGAAAAGGTCATGGGGATTTACATTCCTTCTGGTCCATGACATCTCTGAAACATGAACCAATCCTTCAACACCCGGTTCCAATTCCACAAACACACCATAAGGCATAATGTTTACAACCTTACCCTTGACCTTTGATCCCACAGGATATTTTTCTTCTACCTTCTGCCATGGATCTTCAGTAAGTTGTTTTAATCCAAGAGCCACTTTTCCTGCCTCTTTATCCACAGATAAAACTTTAACTTTTATTTTGTCTCCTACTTTGAGAATCTCTGAAGGATGCGATATCTTACCCCAACTCATATCTGTTATATGAAGAAGACCATCTACCCCGCCAAGATCGACAAATGCACCAAAATCAGTAATATTCTTAACTACTCCTTCTCGCACAATGCCTTCTTCCAATTCTTCCCATAACCGCTTCTGCGCATCTTCTTTTTCCTTTTGAAGTGCGTCTTTTCGCGAAACTACTATATTCTTTCTCAGCCGATTTATCTTAATGATCATAAAATTAAAATCTTGGCCTAATACCTGTCTTTCTCGTCCACGAAAAGTTGACAAAGAATTAGGCAAAAAACAATCCATACCGCATATATCAACAATAAAACCACCTTTTACTATCCTTGCCACTTTCCCCTCAACAATACTGCCTTCTTTATGGCGGGAAATTATATTCTCCCAACCCATCAATCGATCAGCCTTTCTTTTAGAGATAATAAGCATACCATCGTCATCTTCTGTAGTCTCCACAAACACATCGATTTCCTTTCCTACCTCTATATCTTCCCAGAGAAATTCTTCCTTAGGGATAAAACCTTCCGACTTATATCCAATATCAACCACTACCTCATTGCCCGAAACCCTAATTACCTTGCCTTTAACAATCTCTCCGTCCTTAATTTCTTTCAAATGCTGCATATACAAATCCATAATCTCGCTACTCATTCTCTATCAACCTCCTTCCAAGAACTCATCAGTTCATTTACCTATTAATTCATTAACTCTCTTCTCGAACGCCTTTACTAACCAATCAGGAGTAGAGGTCCCACTTATCAATCCAATCCGATCACCTCCTAACATATCACACGTTAATTCCTCCGGCGAACTCAAATGATAGGCCTGAGTATATTGCTTACCTATTTCGTATAACCTCTTGGTATTAGCGCTTTTCTTCCCTCCTATCACCAAGAGCACATCGGAGTGTTTTGCCAATTCTACTACCTCACGTTGACGTTCCACTACATCACGACATATCGTATTAAAAATACGAACTTCTTTGCTTGGGAAAGAGCCAGAAATCAATTTCTCAACCGCTGCCTTATATAGTTGAACAGACTGAGTTGTCTGAGACACAACACCATAATTAACAAAATTGAAGGATAAATTATCATTTAAAACACTCTCCTTGTCAACAACTATCAGTTCGGGAACTAATGATTTTACCGCCAGGACTTCAGGATGTTCTTTATCTCCAACCATCACCACAGAAAAACCCTCTTTGTGAAGGTTAACGACAATCTCTTGAAGTCGACGCACATATACACAAATTAAATCTATTATCCGAAGTCTTTTCTCATCACATCGCTTGCGCAGTTCGGGCGGAGTACCATGAGAGGGCAATAAGACCAAGGCCTTATCTGGAATATCTTCTATCGAATCAACCACACACAACCCTTTCTTAACAAGGCGCGCAATCTCCTTTTCGTTATGGATAAACATTCCTAAGGAATAAACTAACTCATTAGGATGTTCAGAAAGGGCTTTCTCTACCAACCCTACGGCATTTTTAACCCCAACACAAAAGCCACAGTTGCTGGCAACTATCAACTTAACACTCACTTGAGTTTCTGGTTCACCTCCTCACTCAAATCCTTAATTCGAGACATTATATCATCACCTATGGATTTAGCCAAACTTTTATCTAACTGCTTTCCGACCTTTATCCCATATCTTTCCACAAAATCAATAGGCCGTCCAATACTCACTATTATCCGACTGTCAGAAAGTCTCGTTGCCCCCCTTGGCAGGGCCTCATAGGTGCCTTCGATAAACACCGGGACAACAGGCAGACCTGTCACCTGAACCACAAAACCAATTCCTGGTTTGGCTGGCAATAGATTACCATCAGGCGTACGCTCTCCTTCGGGAAAGATAACAAATGGTTGATTGGTACGTTTAAAATAATTAATCCAACGAAAAAATCTCTTTAGGTCCTTAGGATTCGGTGATATCGGAATTGCACCTTGAGAGCGAATCAAGAGATTGAATAATAGATTGGCCTTAAAAAGCTCTATTTTAGCAAAATAACGTAAAGGCCGTCCTCTAAAACAGACCCCGATAAGTGGAGGATCAAGATGACTTTCGTGATTAGGGGCGACGATAAAACAACCACTCTTGGGAATGTTTTCACGGCCTATAACCTTTAGACCATATTTGCATCGAAAAAAGATCCAAACGATTAGAAAAGAGAGCCAATAATACAATATCCTTATAGGCCAAAGGGCTCTATTAAAAAAATAATCCCAATCTACATCCTTAGATCTTAATCTCCTCATTAGCAATTCTCCTTTTTATCTCGTAATAAATCACATTAAGAGTATGTTCTATGGACAGATTAGAACTATCGATGTAGAAGGCATCTTTGGCCCTACGTAATGGCCCAACATCCCTACTCAAGTCCGAAGCATCTCTGGCCAACATATCTTCCAAGAGATGCTCTTTATCTATATCTATCTTCTTTTGCTTGAGCTCATTATATCTACGCTCTACCCTTACATCAAAACTTGCATCCAGATAAAACTTAAACCTTGCCTCCGGAATAACAACCGTGGTGATATCTCGGCCCTCTATCACTGCCCGTCCTTTTAATGCCATCTCTCTCTGAATCGCAACCATATACTCTCTTACCTTGGGCTCACGGGCCAAAAATACTACGTTACTTGTTACTTCCGGACGCCGTATTTCCTCACTAACATCCTCGCCGTTAAGCAATACTCTGGGAGGAATACTCTCGGTTAATTCAATAGAAGAGGATTGGATACAAGAAAGGACATCTGAAACTGATTCCAAATTTATTCCCCTCCGCATACAAGATAATGTTCCAGCACGGTACATAGCGCCTGTGTCAATTAGTCGAAATCCCAATTTCATCGCTAACAACTTGGCTATGGTACTCTTGCCTGCCCCTGCAGGTCCATCGATCGCCACTGTGTATACTCCATCCTCCTCTGGTTCAGGCAGATAGCCGACAACAACGTCCCTGTCTTCCTGAATGGCCTGCATCTTCTCCGAAAAGGCCTCCAAAAACTCTTGACCAGATTTGATAAGGTTATCAGCATTTGCCCTAAATATTCCATTCCAGAGATGAAGATCAGCATAGGAGATTCTGGTTAAATCTCTAAGAGAACCACCAGAAAGTCTAAGATGAGAATCTCGCAAAATATCCCGATAGGAAAAACTTATTAGGTGTGGCAAATGCGAGGTATAGGCTAATATACTATCGTGTTCCTCGGGAGACATAATAAAGACATCCATTCCCAAGAAATTATAAAATCTGCGTACAAGATCTATTACATCAGGAGGAACATCATCAGAAGGGCAAAGCACTGCTGGTCTTCCCATAAACAAATCCTTTAAGGCATTTTCAAACCCTCTTTTGTGAGAGCCAGCAATGGGATGGGAAGGGATAAACCAGACCCCAGGATAATTTCCTTTTATGACCTGATAACGTTGGCAAATAGGCACCTTTACACTTCCAACATCAATAAGAACCGTCCCTTCTTTCGCACTCTCCAGAATCTTAGGCAGATGAGAGATTATATGGGCTATAGGTGTAGATATCACAATCAAATCCGCATCGGAAATAGCAGAATAGCTATCGCTTATTTCATCCACTATTCCCAAACTTTTTGCTTTTTCTAACCGTTCTATGCTCCGCCCAATACCTATTACCTTATTGGCAAACCCGGAAAATTTTATCCGCTTAGCAATAGACCCACCTATAAGCCCAACTCCTACTACTCCTACTGTGTATTGCCTCATTTCATAATCCTCCTCAATGCCTTCTCCATCACCTCAATAGGGGGGTTTTTGCCAGTCCAGTGCTTGAATGCCAATGCCCCTTGCCGCAATAACATACCCAATCCATTGGCACAAGGCATCTTCAATTTTTTGGCCCGTCTTAATAAAGGGGTAATAGAAGGAGAATAAACAAGGTCATAAACCAATGTATTTCGATTAAACAAATTCAGGTCAACCACCTCTGGATCACCCTCTTTCATACCAACAGGCGTTGCATTTACTAATAAATCTATATTCCTTGCCACTTTTTCAATCTCAGGCGATTTAATGCCCGCTATCACACACCCCGGATATTCTTTTTTCAGTGAGGTAACCAATTTTTTTACCTTAGAGTAATCTATATCTGTTAAATAGATTTGAACAGCTCCTGCATCAGCCAATGCAAACGAGACCGCACGACTGGCTCCACCTGCTCCAATTATAAGTATCTTTTTATTCTTTGCAGAAAATCGACAAGTATCTCTTAGATCACGGATAAAACCTTCCGCATCAGTATTTGTTCCTATGAGTTTATCTCCTCTCCAAAATATGGTATTTACCGCACCAATACGTTTAGACACAAGCGTTATTTCATCAAGAAACTTTATTACGGCCTCTTTGTAAGGAACAGTGACATTAACCCCCGCCAGACCTAATGTCCTAATTCCATCTATTGCCTTCTTCAAATCTTCTTTTCTCCTAACTTCAAAACAAACATAAACGGCATTTATGCCCAAAGATCTAAACGCTGCATTGTGCATTTGAGGAGAACGACTATGTCTGACAGGATTACCTATTAATCCATAGACCAGTGTCTTAGCATCAACATTTATCCCCATACTTATCCTCCATAATTCAAAACAACCCCTCTTCTCTCTCTTTATCCCTACCCAAGATATGTCTATAAGCCAATTCTGTGGCCTCTCTCCCTCGAGGCGTGCGTTTAAGTAAACATGCCTTTAATAGGTACGGCTCAACCACATCTATTAATGTATCAACCTCCTCGTTAAGTGTGGCTGAAAGGGATTCTATACCTACTGGACCTCCTTTGTAAACCTCTATAATCGTTCGCAATAGTTTACGATCCAATTCATCAAGCCCCAGATCATCTATCCCCAGAGAATGCAAGGCCATATCAGCCACATCTCGATCTATCTTCCCATCTGCCTTTACCTGGGCATAATCCCTGACCCTTCGGAGCAATCGGTTAGCAATTCTTGGGGTCCCTCGAGAGCGTCGAGCAATCTCAAGCGCACCTTTTTCTGTTATCTCTACATCCAATACATTGGCCGAACGAAGAATAATTTTTACAAGGTCCTCAGGTTCATAAAACTCCAGGTGATAAAAAAAACCGAACCTACTGCGCATCGGAGCACTAAGAAGCCCACTTCGAGTGGTGGCACCAATCAAAGTAAATGGTTTTAAATTAAACTTTATTGTCTTGGCATATGGCCCTTTGTCTATCACAAAATCTATCTTAAAGGACTCAATAGCCGGATATAAAAACTCCTCAACAATACGAGGTAAACGATGAATTTCATCGATAAATAATACATCACCACTTTCTAAATTAGTAAGTATACCTACCAAATCCCCCGGTCGCTCTAATGCAGGCCCTGATGTGGATATCATATGAGCACCCATTTCTTTTGCTATGATATGGGCCAATGTGGTTTTCCCCAATCCAGGAGGGCCAGAAAGGAGAATGTGTTCTATGACCTCCCCTCGTTGTTTAGCCGCTGAGATACCAATTTTAAGATTTTCTACAACCTGACGCTGGCCGATAAATTCATCTAAACAATCTGGCCTCAAGGAAAGTCCCAGGACCCTATCCTCTTCGGATTCTCCCGGACTTACCAAACGAGACAGATCAAAACCTTCCATAATAGCATCTTAGAAGTGTTCATATCCCCTCGGGGACAAAGGATAACAGGATCTTCCATCCCTCAAATAGAGCCCAACTGCACCACCATCAACTATCTTTCCAATCGGATAAAATCTATAAAGCAAGGAACCAATACTTGCCATCATCCTCTTAGATTCGTCCTCTGACAGGGTAAAAAGCAGTTCAAAATCTTCCCCCATATATAAGGCCTCTTCCCAATCTCTGGCATCTTTATGGACAGGGATCTTATCCTTGACCAATTCCGCCACCACATTGCTTTTTTCTAATATGTGAAATAAATCCCTAACCAGGCCATCTGATATATCTATCATTGCTGTTGGATGAAAATTCTGCACCAAAAACCTTGCTTCGGGAATACGGGGGGAAACCAACAAGTGTCTCTTATATAAACTACCCCCCAATGGTCCAGAAACCCATATCCAATCCGATTTTTTTGCTCCAGAACGAAGAACAACCTTCTCTTTTTCTACCTTGCCCACAACAGAGACACTCAGGTATAAGACATCGCTCTTTACCGTATCTCCACCTACAACATCGACATCAAACAGATCCAACAAAAACTTCATCCCGAATACAATCTCTTCAAGATGTTCTGATTCAATATAATCTGGAACTCCCAGATCAACAGTCAAGGCCAACGGATAACCACCCATCGCCGCAACATCGCTTAACACAACACCAACTGCCTTTCTTCCAATAAGAGATCTATCCGGTATGTTATACAAAAAATGCCTCCCATCAACAATAGAATCGGATCCCAGCAACAAATACTCTTTTTCTAAACCCACATCCAATACAGAACAGTCATCTCCAATCCCTACCTTTACATCTTTCCGATGGGAGGGCAGGAGAATATTCTTAATCCTATCGATAGTTCTAAATTCGCCTTTTACTGCCACAGTTTAATCCCTTCTTCTCCTATAACTCTTATGCCACTTTAGCCCAATATCTGGAAACGCCTTAATCCGTAATATAATCCAAAAGGTATCACTCCCGTATTTTTCATCGGTATAAGACATCTCCAATTCCCAACACCTTAAATCCTTTACTACTGAATAGGTCTGTTCCTGCATTGCACCATCTTCAAACTCGTATCGATGGTAGGTATAAAATTTCCATCCTGGTATTACATCCCAATGGGTCTCAAAAACGGTTTGGGACATTTCATCCCTACGATACTCATGGCCCACTCCAAACGAGACTCCTTTCAGTCCAGTAAACCAGACATCCACAGAACCATCCCTCCAATCTCCTTCATCCAATCCATATCGATATTCCACATCCATCCGCAGGTCAGGAATTGGTTTCAACTCCAAATCTAAATCCAACCAGTCAAAATAACTACCACGTTCAGGTTTTATTTTATAAGACGACTCCAAATCAAATTTGAGGAAATCAGATACATTCCCATCTTTATCTTTCTTTTGCACCAAATTTTCAACTCCTAATAGAAGTTCATGGTTCTTTTCTATTGCATCTATCCAATCGAATTGTTGCAATTTATTGGCCAAGACAGTTGGTTCTGTATTATACCTATAACTCAAATATGGTCTTAAAACATGTCTGAAATTATCTGAATAAACTTTGTATAGATGAGTAGACAGGTCAAAGCCAGTATAAAGAACACCTCGCCAGAAACTGTCTTCTCCTTCCTTATCCCTTGAATAAAAGGTCTGACGCCCTCCTATAAACGGTGAGAATTCTAAATAACCAACCTTGGTAGTGTAAAGTAATTGAAGATAATTGTCCCACCGCCAAGCCGATAAGGCCGAACTTCCATCAGAAAATCTACGTGATAGGTTGGAAAATTCAGTATCTCCGCTCAAGTAGAGATGAGACAACCATGGAAGAGGGGTAGAATAAAGGGTGTATTTTAATTGAGGGAGGTATTCAGTCTCGGTATAAAAATGATTCATACGTTTTTTCAAATAAACTGAAAATGTGCCATATTTGTCATCCTGTGCAAATAATAAATAAGAACTTGGTTGAGGATCGTATTCAAACTCTTCATCATAGTAATAATCTTTCAATAAGTAATAATCACTAAACTTATGCAACTCTAACAAAACTCGCCGATTTGAGCCATTATCCCAGCGATGGATCCATTGGATTTTATATCTTTTTTCTTTGCGTAATCCCCCTAACTCCTCCAAAAATTCCTTATCTTTTTCATCGATGTAATAAGTCCTGACTATTCCTGCCCCCCAATCAGAGTGATAATACACATCAGGGCCAAACCCTATTCCCCTTTTTTCTCTCCAATCTAAGTTAAATTTTACATCTACCGAATCGTTCAATGACTGCTTATAAGTAGTAAGGAGAAAAGTCCCCCAATCATGGTCATGCCCAGGAACTATTTTGATATTTGGCCTCTTCTGGTCCAACCTATGTACATAGCGAGGGAAGTAGAATAACGTATACTTGCCTATCTTGAACTTAACATCCTCAGCCACGACCTTTTGGTTAGGATAAATTTTCACCAACTTTGCCTCCAAACGATAATTAAGCGGGTGTGGGATCGAAGGATCGCAGGTAGTAATATAACAAGACTGGGCATGATACTCATCTGGGCCCAAACGATCTAACTCCTCGGCTGCTCCATAGTAAGGCTTTGCCTCAAAATCGGCTTGCAGAATCTTCCCTTTTTGCCTTTCGAAATCATATTCCATATAGTCGCCATGCATCACACCTCGAGGATCTGATAAGATAGCATTTCCCTTCGCCCGCGCTGTATTCTTACTCAAATCAACCTCTGCTTCATCACAAGTAAGCCTCATATTCTCATACGTTATAAGGACATTGCCCTTTGCCTGAACTATTTTCCCTCCCTCTTTGTAAACAATACTATCTCCCTTTACCTCAATAGGAATCTTTGTATCAGCCCCTAACAAAATTTGTGCTGACAAGAACAGAAAAAACGTGAACAAAACCAAATATCTAAACCGCATTCTATCTTCCGCTATCTCTTCGCCTTCGCCTCCAACTTCTTCCAGTCCTCTAAGAATCTCTTCAAACCAACATCCGTAAGTGGATGTTTCACTAATTGTGCAATTGTATTAAATGGAATAGTACATATATCGGCACCTATCTGAGCCGAGATTAACACGTGCATCGGGTGCCTTATACTGGCAACTATAACCTCTGTATCAAAGGCATAATTATCGTAAATCTGCACTATTTCCTCTACTATATGCATTCCGTCATCAGCAATATCGTCAAGTCTACCTACAAAAGGAGAGACATAACTTCCTCCGGCCTTAGCCACTAATAAGGCCTGCAGAGGAGAGAAACACAAAGTAGCATTGGTTGGAATACCCTCTTCCTCTAAAATCTTTATAGCCTTTAATCCATCTAAAGTAACAGGGATTTTTATCACGATATTTTCGGCTATTTTCCGTAACTCCTTGGCCTCTTTCACCATATTCTCCCATTCAAGGCCAATAACCTCTGCACTTACCGGGCCCTCTACAATATTGCATATTTGTTCCAATTGTTTCACTGGATCATTGCCTTCCTTGGCCAAAAGGGTAGGGTTAGTTGTAACCCCATCTAATAGACCCCATTCTTTTGTCCGCTTTATCTCATCTATATTTGCACTATCCAAAAATATCTTCATACCACCTCCTTTTTATTCACCATCCACTAAAAAACCAAAGGTAGGTCTATATCCAGTAGGGATAATATCCGAATCCCGGCTATCCCGTTTAAATATATCCTTCACTGTCAATTTTTCATCTTCCATCACAACCTCTGATATCTGGGCAATTTTCCGCTGGCCATTCCTATACCGCTTCATAAAAATCAAAACATCCACAGCTGCAGCAATTATCCTTCGCACCACATCAGCCGAAATATTCGAGATGCCCGAAAGGAATGAAAGGGTTTCCAATCTATAAACAGCTTCTTCTGTTGAATTGGCATGCATGGTACACATAGATCCTTCATGGCCTGTATTCATTGCCTGGAGTATATCCAAGACCTCTTCTCCCATTATCTCGCCTATTATAATCCTATCCGGCCTCATATGAAGCGCATTTCTGACCAACTTTCGCAGAGTTATCTCGCCTTTCCCCTCGATATTTCCCATACGTGTATGCAGATGAACGACATTTTCCTGATACATCCTTATTTCAGAGACATCTTCTATAACTATAATACGCTCATTTTCAGGGATAGAACGAGATAAGGCATTAAGAAGCGTTGTTTTGCCTGCGCCAGCCCCACCACATACCACGACATTACGCCGTCCCTTTACCACATTTTCTAAAAACTTTCTAACCGTATCATTCATAGCCCCCATACGCTCCAGATCTCCCAAATCCCAAACTCGATCCCAGAATTTGCGGATAGTAATTGCTGGATACTGGCCAGATATTGGCGGGATTACAATATTTATTCTGGAACCATTCCTTAACTGGGCATCAACATATGGCTCCAATTCGTTTACCATCTTCCCTACTGGGGTTAAAATTTTCTCTATATAATAATTAAGTTGTTCCGGAGAACGAAATTTTACATCCGCTTTTTCTATTCTGCCCTCTCTTTCAACAAAGACTAAGTCCGGACCGTTTATCATTATCTCCGTAACCGATGGATCAGCAATCAG